>JAGBWF010000165.1 GCA_017629895.1 Clostridia bacterium | reverse complement strand
GAGATTATCTTCTGCTCGGGCTCTGCGAACTCTATCCTTTCGGATATTTCGTTCGGCGTTTCGGTCGAGCGGATGGCGGCACCCTTTTTTATGTGCGTGGTGATGATGCGGTAATAAAGATAGCCGAGCTTCTTTCTCGCCGTGTCCATATCCTTCCAGCGCGGAGGCTTGGGCGGCTTTTCTTTTTTGCGCCGTTTCGAGTTTTTTGCGATAGAGAAAAGGTCGTAGCTCACGCTCGTGCTGCCCGAAAGTACGTTACCGCGCGCTCTGAAAATCGGCAGCCTGCCGATTGCACGCATAATGAGTCGGGTTGCGCCGATAAACGCCTTTTTTATACCCGCCGTAAGCGGATCTCGTAGCTTTTCGCGCCATAGCCTGCGCCAAAGCGAGATCGTCGGGATAAAAAAGATAAGGAAAACGACCGCGTATATAAGCTGAACCACGTGGTCCTTCGGTCTGTTTTCGCTCCATACGGCGAGCACCGAAGCCGAAAGCGCGAGAAGCAGGAAGAAATAAAGCTCGGTTTTAAAACGCTCGTAAAAACGCCTCATAGCTCCGCACCTCCCGTAATCGTTATAACGGTAAGGTTAATACCGACACGCTTTACCGCGGCTATCATCTCCGCCGTGCTTTCGTCGATGAAGGGGGTGATAAGAAAAATATCGGTTCCGCTTTTAAATTCGCTTATACAGTTACGCATAAGCGCGGCAAGCGAATATTCGCGTATCGAATAGTTGTCGAGAAGCGCGAATTGGCGGAGAAGCTGCTTTATATGCGCCTCGCCCGCACCGCATTTTATAAAAGAAAAGCTTTGCGTGCTTGTTGCCGAGTTAACGGCAAATCCGACTCTTCCGCCGTTTTCCACCGCCTCGCAGAAAAGATAGCAGGCGTATTTCAGCCCCGTTTCGAGCTGATATCCGCTGTGGAGCGGAATCGAGGGATAACGGTTCAGATCGAGAAAAATCATCGTATCGTAGCACCGCGAGCTGTCGTAGGAATTGCACATCAGCCTGCGCGAGCCGTTCGAAAAATAGCGCACCGACGCCTTGAAATTTATATGCCTCATCGGGTCGCCGACACGGTATTCGCGTATCGCGCTGAGGAAAAAGGGGTCTTCGATGTATTTTCTGCTCGATACGGCGTTGCCCGAATGAAGAATATCGGCAGGCATTTCGGTGTTCGCGCCGAAAAGGTCGGGGTAGCCGTAAAAATCAAGCGGAATATCGAAACGGTATTCGTCCTTTCTGTGTGTAAAGGAGGGGTTCGAAAGGGTGAAATGCCCGCGCTTGTCGGCACGGATGCTATGCTTTTTCGTAACCGTCGCATAGGGCGGAATATTAAAAACGCTTGTAAGCTTCGTGTATTCTCTGCATTCGACGGAATCGACCGTAAGCCCCGCAGGGACGTAAAATTCGATTTTTACGTTAAAAAGCGGAAACCAAGTCGTGTTTTTTGCCGTTTCGGTAAGCTCGAGCGTTTCCCCTGCGAAAATACCGTCGGTCGAAAGGCTTCTGCCGTATTCAAGCAGCTCTACGGCACGCTTTTTCATCTTTCGCGCACCGATAAAGCCGAGCAGCAGGATAACGAATACCGCAAAGCCGATAATAACGGTCATTGCCTGTCTCATATTTTACCTTCCCGAAAAATCGATTCTTTCGCTGGGCACGGGAACGCTCGAAAGCACCTTTTCGATAAGCTCTGCTCCCATATCGTTGCGGCGCAGGAAGCTGTTCTGGAATATAATTCTGTGTGCAAGCACGGGGATTGCGCCGTATTTGATATCGTCGGGGATAACGTAATCGCGACCTTCGATAGCCGCTTTTGCCTGTGCAACCCTTGCGAGTGCTATCATTGCGCGCGGGCTTGCGCCGAGAAGCACGTTCTTGTCGGCACGCGTTGCCTCGCAGATCGCCGCGGCGTAGGACATAAGATCGCGGTGCAGGTAAACGCGTTTTACCTCCTCGCGCGCCTGCAGTATATCTTCTGCGGTCGCCCTCGATGCGCGCGTGCCGTCGATGCCGTTTATCTTGCGGTTGAGTATTTCCACGCTGTCCTCGTGAGAGGGATAGCCCATATCGGTTTTTATAAGAAATCTGTCGAGCTGTGCCTCGGGCAGATCGAAGGTACCCTTCGTTTCAACGGGGTTCTGGGTCGCGATGACCATAAAGGGCTCCTCGAGCTTGTAGGTAACGCCCTCTATTGTAACCTGATGCTCCTCCATACATTCAAGTAAGCCCGACTGTGTCTTCGGCATTGCGCGGTTTATCTCGTCGGCGAGCAGAACGTTGGTGAAAACCGGACCCTTTATAAAGCGGAACTCGTTTTGCTTCATATCGAAGAAATTAACGCCGAGAATATCGCTCGGAAGCATATCGGGCACGCACTGCACGCGTGAAAAGGAAAGCGAAAGCGAGCTTGCAAAGGTCTTCGCAAGCACCGTTTTGCCCGTGCCGGGAACGTCGTCGATAAGAATATGCCCCGAGCAGAGCATAGCAATGATCGCAAGCTCGGCAACCCTCTCCTTGCCGACAATAACCTTTCCCGTATTTGCCATAACCGTATCGTATACCTTTTTAACTGCCTGCATGTCATACCTCGTAATCG
>JAGBWF010000164.1 GCA_017629895.1 Clostridia bacterium | reverse complement strand
ATTATATAGGCGTAATCGGATGGCGAAATCTCAAACGAATACGATCTGTCAAACTCTATTATAACACAATTTCTTCGTTTTGCCAACTCTTTTATTTGCAAATATATATCATTTTCCCAATTATTTTTAGGTTTTGGAGCAAATATATCGCCGACAGATAAGTTGCCAAGCAAATATTCGATTCTGCGATATGTATATGCATCGTATTGCACGATAACGTAGGCATCCAAAGAAACGGAACCGTTCTCATATACAGCATCGGGGTGCGAGACGTATCCGTTAATATCAAAATATATATTTCCGTTCGGCGTATGGCAATAAATGTATTCGGAGGGTTCGTCGCTATATTCTATCATCACGCGATCTTTTTCGATATATGACGAAGCAATAGCCGAAATTGCAAAGCACAACGCAAATACCGCAGTGGACACCACGAACGCTCTTTTATGCCTTTTAGTTTTAAACAGCAGTATAAATATAACGGCAAGTGAGGCGACAAAAACGGCATACACGCAGGGAGTCTGCAAAGATACCACTCCGATATCGTTTTCGTGCAAGAGAGCATTAAATCTTGTGGCACAATCATAAATAATGCCTGCAGGATACGCTATCACCGAAGCAACAGCCGACGATATCGGAGAGATAAGCAAGGCTATCAACGAAAGCTTTATCGCAAACGAAAAGAACGGCACAACAACAATGTTGAAAATCGGCGATAGATACGAAACAGTGTCAAACCGTAAAAAGATAACGGGGAACGAAAACAGTAATGAAGAGACAGAAATAATAAACGGTATAACAACTACAGCAAATATGCGTCCGATTATCAGTGATTTAACAGTAGAGCTTCTTTTTCTGTAACAATATCGATCCTCTATCGCTTCGATTAATGGACCTGCGACAATTATACCGAGAGAACACAAGAACGAAAGCTGAAGGCTTGCAGAGCATATAGAATAGGGATTAACGAGCAGCAACAAGAAAAGAGCAAAGAAGAGAGCTGTCGCACTGTCCGAACGACGAAATCTCATCTCGGATAAAAGCAAAAAGCATATCATCACCGACGCACGAACGCATCCCGGTGTGAATCCGACTAACGCCGTATAGATTACCGCAAGAAGCATTGAAATTACCGAAGATGCCCTTCTGTTCACCCTTAGCAAGCACAAAAATTTATGAAACGACATAACTATAAGAGATATATGCAAGCCGCTTATAGCGAGAATATGTGAAATGCCACCCGATCTGTATACCGCAAAAATATACGAATCTACGCCGTTTCTGTCTCCCATAACAACGGCTTTCGATATGTCCGATGCATATTCAAAGCCTTCAAATTGCATTGCCATATTCGAAGATAGCACATTTCTTGCCGCGTAATATAAGGACTTACCTTCGCTTATTTCGACGTTACTCGCATAAGTTGTCAGGAAAATCCTGTCGGAATACAAATTCGGATTTTCGGTCTTTTTATAATAAACGGTTGCAGATACCGTGTCTCCGATACGAATAGAATCGTTCTTATCCGAAAGATAAAGTCTGATTTTCGTTCCTTGCGAAACACCCTCTTCGCTATTCGTGATTTTAACGTTTACCCCTCCGCTAATAATTTCCGTAACGGTTGCCTCGATCTTGTCGCTTTTTCCGTTGTAAAAATCAGCAGATTTAATACCGTTGTTGAAAAGCGAAACTCTCAAAACGCCAAAAGAGAAGGCGGTAACCGCAATGGTAACCGCCAAAATTCTTTTGGAAAGTATAAAACTCTTGTTAGCTCGAGAATAAACAAGAACAGCCGACGCAATAACGGCAAGTACGATAAAAATTGCGCGAAAAGATACTGTGTCGTATTCTCTGAGTAATACAGCAAAACCGACACCTGATACAAATAATGCGATCAGTGATGCAAGTACACGTTTTTTAAACACAGCGCTCTTTTCCTTGTTTTAAAATCAAGCCAATTTTACGGGCAGCTTTTCTCCGCCGAGAATATGAAAATGAATATGCTTGACCGTTTGACCGCCGTCTTCGCCGACGTTTGTAATAACGCGATATCCGTTAGAAAGCCCACATTCCTTAGCAACTGTAGGTATAGCTTTTATAACCTGCGAAACGGCTTCGATATTTTCTTCATCAACGCTGTCTATGGATTCGATATGCACCTTCGGGACAACCAATACGTGCACCTTTGCGTTGGGGTTGATGTCCTTGAACGCATAAACGTATTCGTTTTCGTATACCTTTGCCGAGGGAATATCACCATTTATTATTTTGCAAAAAACACAATCCATTTTAAATCCTCTATTTAACCTGCTGTGCAACGATATTTTCCGCTTCGCTGAGGGCATCGGGTATACGAGATGCGTCCTTACCGCCGGAGGAAGCGCTGTTGGGACGACCGCCGCCGCCACCGCCGACTATCGGAGATATGGCTTTCAAGAGATTGCCTGCATGCGCGCCGTTCTTGACAGCAGCTGCACCACACGCAGAAACCAAAAGCACCTTGCCTTCATTTACAGTCGCAAATACGCATATTGCATTTTCGTCCTTTGCGATTATCGTATCTGCAGAATCTCTCAATGCATCAACCGTTACGCCTTCGAACGAAGCACGAACAAGCTTAACGCTCTTAACAGATACAGCATCATCGTATGCCTTTTCAACAGCTTCGGAAGCAGCCTTGCGGTTGAACGCTTCGATTTCCTTTTTCAAAGCCTTTGTTTCCGCGATAATCTGCTCTGCCTTTGCGGTAATATCATCGTTGCCGACCGCTTTAACGGTCTTCTTGATATCGTCGAGAAGCTTTTCCTGGGCTCTCATAGCGCCGATAGTATTGAAGCCGGTCAAGCACTCTATTCTTCTGACGCCTGCGGCAACAGAGGATTCGGATATGATTCTGAACATACCGAGACAGCCGGTTGCCGATACATGTGTACCGCCGCAAAGCTCAACGGAAAAGTCGCCCATGGAAACAACCCTCACGGAGCTGCCGTACTTTTCGCCGAACAGTGCCATTGCGCCCTTAGCACGTGCTTCATCGGGAGTCATAACCTCGGTAACAACCGCATTGTTCTTAAGAATTTCTTCATTAACCGCCGTTTCAACAGCCAAGATCTCTTCGGTAGTTAGCGCAGAGCCGTGAGTAAAGTCAAATCTGCCGCGCTCCTCGGTAACGTACGATCCCGCCTGTTCAACGTGTGTGCCGAGAACCTTTCTCAATGCTGCCTGAAGCAAATGCAAAGAAGAATGGTTTCTTCTGATTGCATCTCTGCGGGTTACGTCGATTTTTGCAACAGCACTTCCCTTTTCAAGAGTGCCCTCAGCAACGTATCCGATATGGAGATACTGTCCCTCGGGAGTTTTCTGAGTGTCCTCAACCACAAACTTACCGCTTGCAGTTTCGATAACACCCTTATCACCGATCTGTCCGCCGCCTTCTGCATAGAAGGGGGTCTTATCAAGAATTACGGTTGCTTTTCCGCCCGCAAGAAGACCGACGTCCTCGCCCTCGGAAAGTATATATTCGATATTGCAGCCAGCTTCGTTTTCGGTGTATCCGACAAACCCCGTAGTCTTGGATTTATCAATCATCGAAAGAGTATCGCCGGCCCAGCCTGCATCGATATTCGCTCTTGCTTCTCTTGCGCGCTTCTTCTGCTCAAGCATCAATGCGCGGAAGGCTTCTTCGTCAACAACGATTCCCTTTTCTTCGGTAATTTCTTTGGTGAGGTCAATCGGGAAGCCGTAAGTATCGTAAAGCTTGAATACGTTTTCACCCGAGAGAAGCTTTTCGCCCTTAGCCTCTGCTTCGGATATCATTTTTTCAAGAATAGCAAGACCTGCGTCAAGCGTCTGCGCAAAACGGTCTTCCTCTGCCTTAATCGTCTTCTTAATGTACTCCTTACGCTCTGCAAGCTCGGGATAAGCTTCACAGTTGTTTGCGATCACTACGTCGCAAACATCACCTAAGAAGGTACCTTTTATGCCGAGAAGTCTGCCGTGACGAGCCGCACGGCGAAGTACTCTGCGGAGGATATAGCCTCTGCCCTCGTTGGAAGGAATTACGCCGTCGGCGATAAGGAAGGTCGCAGTCTTGATATGGTCGGTAATAACACGGATAGAAACGTCATTATCCGCAGAGCTGCCGAAATACTGCTTGCCGCAAAGCTCGCAAACCTTGTCAAGAATACTTCTGTTGGTGTCAACCTCGAAAAGATTGCCAACGTCCTGCATAACGCAAGCAAGACGCTCGAGACCCATACCGGTATCGATATTGGGATTAGCAAGACGGGTATAAGTACCCGCGCCGTCGCTGTCAAACTGGGTGAATACGATGTTCCAAACCTCTATAAATCTGTCGCAGTCGCAGCCAACCTTACAATCGGGCTTACCGCAGCCGTATTTTTCACCGCGGTCAAAATAAATTTCCGAACAGGGTCCGCAAGGTCCGGAGCCTATTTCCCAGAAGTTATCGTCCTTGCCGAAGCGAACGATACGCTCAGCGGGAATGCCGTTCTTAACCCAGATATCAAACGCCTCGTCGTCCTCTAAATAGATACTGGGGTACAAACGATCCTCGGGAATTTCCATAACCTTGGTAAGAAACTCCCAAGCCCACGGAATAGCTTCTTCCTTGAAGTAATCACCGAAGGAGAAGTTACCGAGCATTTCGAAGAACGTGCCATGGCGTGCAGTTTTGCCGACATTGTCTATATCAAGCGTTCTTACGCATTTCTGACAGGTGGTAACACGCTTACGCGGAGGAACACGCTCGCCGGTAAAATACTTCTTCAAAGGCGCCATACCTGCATTTATAAGAAGGAGCGAATCATCGTCCTGCGGTACGAGCGGGAAAGAATTCAAGCAAAGATGTCCCTTGCTCTCGAAAAATTCGAGATATTTTTTTCTGATTTCATTAAGAGAAATAGGTTTCATATTCGTTTTATATTCCTTTCAGAGCCTATGTCTGTATTTAACAAATTAAGCAGCAGGGCTTTCAGCTGCCGAGTTATCTCCGGGGATTATCGCTTCAATATCCTTCGAAGTGCTCCAGCGCAAACCGTTTTCTTCGCAATATGCCT
>JAGBWF010000163.1 GCA_017629895.1 Clostridia bacterium | reverse complement strand
TCGGCAAAAAGTTTTTTTAAAAAGGTTTCAAACAGTCGAAAAAAACGATTATTTGTAGAGAGAATAGGAGGATTTATCTTCCTCGGGCTTTTCGAGGCGTTCGATCCATTTACCCGAAGTGAAATCGGGAACCGCAACGGGCGCTCCGCCTGCCGCGATGGACTGCTCGGAGAGGCAGGAGATACACATAAGGGTTGCGGTATCATAGGTATCGATAGGAGGAGTGATATCTTCCCTTACCGATTCAATGAACGCGCTGTATACGAGCCAGTCGATACCGTCGTGGCCGCCGATGGGATTAGCCTTATATTCCTTCCAGATGGGATGCTCATATTCCTCTGCATAGTTTTCGAGGTTATTGAGCTTATCAGCGACTGTTGCAAATTCGCTTTCGCCGTCGAGGTGAACGTAGTTACCGTCCTCGCAGTACATACCCTTGGTGCCGCGCACGGTGAAGCCGCGCGAATAGATTCTGGGCAGAGTGGTATCGAGAACGAGAGTTGCGGTTCTGCCGTCTGCGCAGGTAAGGATGGTGGTTACGATATCGCCCTGAGCGAAGTTTGCCTTTGCGATAGGATCATCGGGGCGGTGCTCGAGAGCAAATTCATGCAAGCCCTTGGAGCAGGATGCAATGGAATTGAGCTTAACGAAGCGGTTGCCGCGGTTGATATTGAGCACGGGCATGATCGGGCCGAGCTCGTGGGTGGGATAGTTTTCGCAATTACGGCTGAGATAGTTACGCTGACGGTAGTGGCGGTTGATATCGCCGTTTACGATTTCTTCGCGGAGATCGTGCATATATCCGCCCGAGCAATGAACGACGCTGCCGAACAAGCCCTTGCGTACCATATTGAGAGCCATAAGCTCTTTTCTGCCGTAGCAGCAGTTTTCGAGCATCATGCAGTGGATACCGGTTTCCTCGTATGCACGGACGAGACGGAAGCAATCCTCGATGTTATATGCTCCGCCGACCTCGGTACCAACCTTCTTACCCGCACGCATTGCCGCGATGCACATTTCGACGTGCGATTCCCAAGCGGTGAGAACGAGAACTGCCTCTACCTCGGGATGATTGACAACCTCACGCCAATCGGTCGTTTTGAAGGGACGGACGCCTGTCTTTTCCTCGACAGCCTTTGCACCCGCTTCGGCACGGTCCTCGTAATAATCGCAAACCGCAGTGATTTCCAAAAGTCCGTTTTCCCACATAGGAAGGAACACGACGTTTACAAGCGGAAGACCGCGCGCACCGAGACCGATAACGCCGACCTTTACTCTTTTTGTATTGCTCATAGAGCTTACCTCCGTTTTTTAACATTTTGTTTTTCGTTATTATAGAATGAAAAAAAGAAAATGTCAATAAATTTCGTTATCTACTTTACTTTTTTTGTTTTTTGTAGTAAAATCCCCTATAATGACTATTAAAAGGAGACACATTATGACACTTTTGGTTATGGCTGCCGGTATGGGCAGCAGATACGGCGGATTAAAGCAGCTCGACCCTGTTGGCCCGAACGGTGAATTCATTCTCGACTACACCGTATACGACGCACTGCAGGCAGGCTTTGACAACGTTGTATTTATTATAAAGGAAGAAAACCTCGAGATCTTCAAGGAAACGGTCGGCAACAGAATCGGCTCTACCTGCAAGACCGAATATTGCTTCCAGCGTCTTGACGATATGCCCGAGGGCTACACCGTACCCGAGGGACGCGTTAAGCAGTGGGGCACCGGCCACGCGGTTCTCGCGGCACGCGACGTTATCACCGGACCCTTCGCGGCTGTAAACGCAGACGACTTCTACGGCAGAGAGAGCTTTGAGATCATCGCAAAATATATGAAAGAAAATCCCGACTCTCCCACCTGCATGGCAGGCTTCGTGCTCAAGAACACCCTTACCGAAAACGGCACCGTTGCGAGAGGTCATTGCACCGTTGACGAAAACGGCGTGCTCGTAGATATCACCGAGCGCACCAAGATCATGCGCCTCGAAAACGGTCAGACCGCTTATCTCGAGGACGACGTTTGGCACGACATCGACGAAAACGCTATCGTTTCGATGAACTGCTGGGGCATTCCCGCAGATTTCTTCGGCGTTGCAATGGACGAGTTCGTTAAGTTCCTCGGTAACGGCGGCGACGAGATGAAGAAGGAATTCTACCTCCCCACCGCTATCGTTAAGTATCTCGAAGCGAACGGCAAGAAGGCAAAGGTTCTTAAGACCGGCGCTAAATGGTACGGCGTTACATATAAGGAAGACAGACAGGCTGTCGTAGACTATATTAACAAATCTATTGAGGACGGAGTATATCCGAAGGTATTATGGAAAGAATAAACAACATCACCAAGGCTTGTGCCGCATTTTTGACCTTCGACAGCATCGAAGAGATCGAAAACATTCCCAACGGTCATATAAACGTAACCGACAGAGTTAAGATCAACGGAAGAAACTACATTCTTCAGAAGATCAACACCGGCATATTCAAGGATCCCTACGGATTGATGAACAACATTTCCGCGGTTACCGAATTTTTGCGCAAGAAGATCATCGAGGCAAACGGCGATCCCGACAGAGAAACCCTTTCCCTCGTTAAATCGCTCGACGGCAAGTATTATCACGAAAACGAAAACGGCTTTTACAGAATGTACCTTTATATTACCGAAGCAACCTGCTACAACAAGGCAGAAAAGGCAGGTATGTTCGGTGAATCGGCAAAGGCGTTCGGCAGATTCCAGAATCTGCTTGCAGAGTTCGATGCAAAATCCCTCTCCGAAACGATAAAGGACTTCCACAACACTCCCGTTCGTTTCAAGAACTTCGAAAACGCGCTTAACGAAAACAAGGCAGGCAGAAAGGACGAATGTCTCCCCGAGATCGAATTCTATCTCGCGAGAAAGGACTACTGCCCTACCATTACCTCGCGACTTGCCGACGGCAGACTTCCCACCCGCGTTACCCACAACGATACCAAGCTTAACAACGTTATGATAGACGACGCTACCGGATGCGGCATCTGCGTTATCGACCTCGACACCGTTATGCCCGGATCGATGCTTTACGACTTCGGCGACAGCAT
>JAGBWF010000162.1 GCA_017629895.1 Clostridia bacterium | reverse complement strand
GACATCGACACCCTTGATCTTTTCCTGTATATAATTTTCTTCGAAAGATAAAAACAGCTCGTCGAGCGCATCGTTTGTACGCTTATCAAGAAATTCAACGTAGCTTCCTACAATACAGCTTCTGACGCTTGTGAGCGAAAGCGACGCGAGTCCGAGCGATTCGGCAGAAGTATCGTTAAGCTTTTCGAGCACCTTTAAATCGGACGACATTAAATAGGTGTCCCCTGCAAGCTCGGCGGCATAGTAGGGCTTTTTCTCTTTTACGTTCACGATTACGGTTGTAGGTAGATCTCGCTCGATTTCGATTTCGCCGACGTATGCAAGCTTTTCGAGTATTTGCTGCTCGATTTCGCCCGCATTGAAGGAGAAGATATTATCTCCCGTTTCTATAGGGACGTATTGTGCGATATCCTCATAGGTGTATCTTTCAATGCCCTTTATCTCAACGTTTTCCACCTTTAAAAACACAGCTACGCAAACGGCAAGAAAGACGAGAGAGATAGCGAGGAACAGAAATACATAGAACAAGGTACGGCGCGATTGCTTTTTCTCCATACGGCGTTGCGCATCAAAAATCGTTGTGTTTTTACGAATGAATTTTTGCTGTTCCATATATTTCACTTCCCTTCTGTTTATAAATCGTTATTTTAGAAGTCCAAGCGCCTCATCGGCGATTCGTTCAACCGAATCGGGCATAGCAAAGCTTTTAACGCTTTCTTCCATTCTGATACGTTTATTGCGGTTTGCAAGGAGATCGGATACCGTGTTCGAAAGCAGCTCGGGGCTGATTTCGGATTCGCGGAATACAACCGCTGCACCTGCATCTGCGATAAGGCGTGCGTTTTTATACTGATGATCCTCGGTTACGTGGGGGCTCGGGATAAGCACTGCCGCTCTGCCGCGTATTGCAAGCTCGGAAAGCGTCATCGCACCTGCACGGCAGATTATAACGTCAGCCGCCGCCTGATGCACCGGCATATCGTAGATATATTCGTCGATCGATAGATTTTCACGATCAAAGAAGCCCTTTTCTTTGGCTATCTTCGAGAACTTTTCCATTCCGACTCTGCCGATTGCGTGAGTATGGCGAATGTTTTTTGGAATCGAGAGCGACTCCATAAGAGCAAACGACAATTCGTTTACCTTATCGGCGCCCATACTTCCGCCGTAGGATAGAATATAAGGCTCATCCTCGGAAAGTCCGAGCTTTTTACGAGCCTCGTCGCGCTTCATACCGTCTACGATAACGGGGTTGCCGGTAAGTATAAGCTTATTGCGAACCGATTCATCGAAAAACTTTTCGCTTCCCGCAAAGGATATGCAAACCTTATCGGCAAATTTGGAAAGCATTTTGGTGGTTACACCCGGGAAAGCGTTTTGCTCATGAATAAGTGTCGGTATACCGAGCTTACTTGCCGCTTTTACGGTCGGCCAGGAAACATATCCGCCTGTACCTACAACAAGATCAGGCTTGAATTTTTTGATAATTCTTTTTGCCTCGGAAACAGAGGTTACAGCGTGCCAAGCCGCTTTGAGATTTTTGAGTGTAAGCTTTCTTGAAAAGCCCGAAACCTCGACAAAATCGATTTTATAGCCAAATTTGGGTACAAGAGTGCTTTCTATTCCCTTTTTTGTTCCGATAAACATTATCTCAGCATCGGGATATCTGTTTTGAATTGTTTTTGCAATATTAAGTGCGGGATTAACGTGGCCGCTTGTGCCGCCGCCGCAGAATATTATTTTCATATTAATCACCCTTAAATCAGCCTTGTTCTATGAAGGAGTAACGCGATACAGAAAGAACTATGCCCATTTCCGCAAGCAATATAATAAGCGACGTGCCACCATAGCTGAAGAACGGCAGGCTTATACCTGTACTCGGGAAGGTATTCGTTACAACGGCGAGGTTGAGAAGCACCTGCACGATAACCTGCGCCGTGATACCCATCGAAAGAAGCGAGCAGAAACGGTTGGGAGAGTTTTTGGAGATATGGTATCCGCGATACGCAAGCACGCCGAAAAGCGCAATAACGCAGATGACGCCGAAAAATCCGAGCTCTTCGCTCAAAATCGCGAAGATATAGTCGTTCTGAGGCTCGGGAAGGTAGCCGTGCTTCTGATTGCTTTGTCCGAGACCCAATCCCCAGAAGCCGCCCGAGGATATCGCATAGAGCGACTGTGCGGGCTGCCAGCCTGCACCGCCCGATTCGAAGGACATATATTTAAAGGGATCCTCCCAAATATCGAGACGGGTTATTGCGTGAGGAACTATTTTTGCAAGTATGCCTCTGCCGACTGTAAGGAAAAATGCACCGACGACCGAGCCTGCACCGAGGACCGCACCGAAATAGAAGCCCTTAAGACCCGAAAGCCACATCATTATTATCATAAGCAGAAGAATAATGATGGTCGCGGAAAGGTGGCTCTGCATAAGCGTTGCACCTGCCGCAGGGAGAGTGAGCAGAAGAAGCGGAAGCGCGCCGCCCTTAAGCGTTTTCATCTCGCTTGCGTGGTTGCTTATATATGTAGCACAAGCAAGAACAAGCGCGAATTTAAGCACCTCGGAGGGCTGGAACTGCACGCCGAGAATAACGAACCAACGTGTTGCGCCGTTTTTGGTTTCGCCGAAGAACGGCACGAGATAATTAAGACCGAGTGCAACCGCATAGATGATATAAGAAAATCTCTTGAGGACGCGGTAATCGAGAAAGCGGGCAACGAGTGCCATAGCCGCCATAGCGATGATAACCCAGCGGACCTGCGATCTCGCGAAATAATAGGAATCGCCGAAACGGGTGTCCGCAACGGCATAAGACGCCGAAAAGATCATAACCGAGCCGATACATACGAGCGCGATTATTACGATGAGCATAGGACGGTCTACCTCACCGATCAAGCGGTATATTCGATTGGGGTTAACACTGACACTGCGCTTTGGTTTTGCGGCTTGAGTGTCGGGTACCGATTTTTCGCTCTTTTTCGGTGTCATAGTAACAATCCTTTACTCAGAAACACATTATATAATAGGAAATTACCGAGAAAATAACGGTAATAAGGGAGAATACGGCGACGATCTTTACCTCGCTCCAGCCGCATTTTTCGAAATGATGGTGAATCGGGCTCATTTTAAATATGCGCTTACCAAACACCTTGAAGGAAAATACCTGAAGGACAACCGAAAGACCTTCGATTATCCAGATACAAGAAATGGGTATAAGCACGAATTCATTATTTGAAAACATGATCGCGCCTACTATAAAGCCGCCGAGGAAGAGCGAGCCGGTATCGCCCATAAATATCTTCGCGGGGTGGAAATTGAATACGAGAAAGGCGAGAAGCGCACCGATAAGCGATGCTACGGCTACCGCAAAGTATTCGCCGTATATATTAGAGGTGCTGCGGACAAGATCTATACCGTAGAAGAGAAGCATTACGCAAACGATGAATGCAACGCTTCCCGCAAGTCCGTCGATACCGTCGGTGAGGTTCGCGCAGTTAATGATATAGACTATCGCGATGAGCATTATCACATAATAGAATATACCAAGCTCGAGATCCCCCCACGGAGTTGTTACAGCCGTATCGGATTCGAGAAAATACGCTCTCGAAAAGAGGAATGCGCCTGCTGATGCGAACTGAAGAACAAGCTTTTGCGTTGCGCTAAGGCCTTTATTACGTTTTTTGAAGAGCTTTACGTAATCGTCGACAAAGCCGATAACGCCCTGAGAAAGCGCGAACAAAACGAATATGAGGGTTGCGACAAACATCTTATGATTCGCTTCGTTGTTGACCTCAAAAACAAGCTTGAGAATCAAAAGACCGAGAATCAACGCAACCGCCATCGCGAATATAAAGATAACGCCGCCGAGATTGGGGGTGCCTTCCTTGGATTTATGCCAGGAGGGGCCTATCTCCAATATTTTTTGACCGAGCTTTACCTTTCGAAGCAGCGGTATAAAAATCTTATAAAGTACGACGCCGATTATAAAGGCGGTTGCCGCACATATTCCTAACAACGTATAAATGCTCATTTCGCACCTCAGTTTATTTAAACTATAAATCTGCCGAGTCGTATACCGTTGCTTGCCTTGTAAAGCACCGTATCGCCATCAATGACAAGCTTCTTTAAAAATGCCAGCAGAGCATCGGATTGATCGAGTGAGAAAGTATACACCTCGATATCCTTTACCTCGGAAGCAACGTGCTTCGACATTTCGCCATAGGTAACCAAAACGTCT
>JAGBWF010000161.1 GCA_017629895.1 Clostridia bacterium | reverse complement strand
GCGTTTTTAGGTGTTAACTTCGGTTATAAAAGGAGAAATATAAAATGAAAAGGATAGATCTTTGCGGCGATTGGGCAGGGAAATGCAACTTCCCCGACAAGCGCGATTTTGAGTTTGACGGAACCGTTCCCGGCTCGGCTATCTTCGATCTTATAAACGCCGGGCGTTTGCCGAAGGATATCTTTTGGCGCGATAACGCGGATGCGGTGGCAGAGTTCGAATCGTGCGATTACGTATATAAAAAGAAGTTCGACTTTGAGGGCGAGAGCCGCGGCGCCCTGCTTCGCTTTGAGCGCATCGATACCTATGCAGACGTTTATCTCAACGGCAAAAAGGTCTATCACAGCGAAAACGGAAATATCCGCCACGATATCGACGTCGAAGGTGCGCTTCTTCAGGGAGAAAATCTCGTCGAGGTTCACCTGTATTCGCCGAGCGTGTGGGTAAAGGATATGCCCCTTCGCTACGGCGCTTTTACAAGGGAGAGAATGAACACTCGCCGTATGCAGTGCACATACGGCTGGGACTGGGTGGCAAGGTTTTTGACTTGCGCGCTCGGCGAGTGCTCGCTTCTTTTACCCGAGGAGGGTAAAATATTCACTGAAAACGTCTATATTGCAACGCTTGATATAGACGGGGAAAGCGCAACCGTTCGCGCAGACGTTTGCTTTGAGCAAAAATACAGCGGGCGTATTCTTGATTTTGCGATACTCTCGCCCGAGGGCAAGGTCGCGAGCGCAAAGAAAAAATACTGCGCCGAGGACTTTGTGCGCATTGATTTCGATATTCCCGCGCCGCGCCTTTGGTATCCGCTCGGATATGGCGAGCAGCCGCTTTATACCTTTTTGATAAAGGACGGCGAGGAGACCGTTTACGGGGAGACCTTTGGTATCCGCACCGTTAAAATAATGCAGCTTCCCGACGAAAATGGCGGTGAGGTTTACAAACGGTGCCTTGAATTCAGAAATGAGGAATACGATAAAAACGAGATCTTTTCGGGCTTCGTTTTGAAGATAAACGGCAAAAAGGTATTTTGCCGAGGCGGAAACTGGGTGCCGTGTGTGCCTTTTACGGGTGAAAACGTTGATTCGCGCCAAAGCGAGATACTTGAGCTTTGCGCCGAGGCGGGTGTTAATATGATCCGCGTTTGGGGTGGAGGTGCTTTTGAATCAAAGCATTTTTACAGCGAGTGTTCAAGACTCGGAATTATGGTAACGCAGGACTTTTTGATGGCTTGCGGCGCTTATCCCGAGGATGAGGATTGGTTCATTGCACAGCTGCAAAAGGAGGCGCGCTATGCCGCACGTCTTATCCGCAATCAGCCTTGTCTCGTTTGGTGGACGGGAGATAACGAAAACGCGGTTCGCGGCTGTGATACGGACGAAAATTACAGAGGCAGACGCTCAGCGTACGAGGGCATTGCCCCCGTGCTTTACAGGGAAGATCCGCATCGCCGCTTCTTGCCGTCAAGCCCCTTCGGCGGCGAGCTTTACGCTTCGAATACCGTGGGAACTACGCACAACTCGCAATATCTCGGCAGATTTTTTAAGTATATTTTGAACGAGGATATGTCGGATTATAAAGAGGAGCTTAAAAAATACCGCGCGCGTTTCATCGTTGAAGAGCCGCAGATGGGCGCGGCCTCCGTTTCTTCGCTTCGTCGCTTTATGACCGATGAGGATATATTCGACGGTGTTGATATGTGGCACTACCACACAAAGAGCAATCCGCGCCTTGAAAAGGATCTTTTTGATTATCTTCGCATAATGACCGAGAAGATACTCGGAGAGTTTTCGTGCGGTCGCGACCGACTCTTTAAGCTCAGATATATGCAATATGAGTGGGTGCGTACGGTTATGGAGCAGGCAAGGCGCGAGCGCGCGATCTGCTCGGGCATCGTTTTTTGGATGATGAATGATTGCTGGCCTGCATCGTCGGGTTGGGCGCTCATAGATTTTTATAATTTGCCCAAGGATTCTTTTTATTCGTTCAAGCGCTGTGCTGCGCCCGTGCTTGCCTCTCTTGATTTTGAGGGCGGCTCTTACCGGGCAGACGTCATAAATGATGGCGATGAAAAAGAGATTAAGGTCAGCATAAAGGTTCTCGCAAAGGATTGCCGCACAGTTAAAACCGTTTCGGAATTTTCGCATATTGCGAAAAAGGACTCCTCGGATACCGTGTTTGAATCGGAGAACTTGCTCGGTGAGGGCGAGGTGCTTGTCTGCGAAATTGAGGGCGACTATGTAAAAGACAGGGCGTTTTACCGCCACGGCGCGCTTGCTTTGCGCCCCACGCAGGCAGAGTTTGAGATCGATGAGGCTTGCCGCACAGTGACAGTGCGCGCAGGGGCGGAATACATTCATTCGGCAATGCTTTCGGGTAATGCCATATTTGATGATAATTGCTTTTCGCTCCTTCCCGGCGAAGCCCGAACCGTCGCCTACCGTCCACTCAAGACGGGATCCCCCGAGTGCATCGAAGCCGAGGCATATACCTTGGTGTGATATAAATTATAATTTATCATGTTACTTCAAGGCATAATCAAAACCCGGTAAACATAAGGCAGAAGAGCGACCGAAAGGGACACCTACCATAAAGCAGGTTTTACCTTCCGAAAAAGAAAAAAGGAGTATGGACGATTTGTTCGTACTCCTTTTCACACGCATTGCCATGCAAGGTATAGTGTGTTACACTTATAAAAGTGTATTGTCG
>JAGBWF010000019.1 GCA_017629895.1 Clostridia bacterium | reverse complement strand
TGTCAAAAAACCGGTTGCGACAGAGAACGTGCGGCGGCAGAGCTAAAAAAGGCAAACAACTGCATCGCCGACGCAATGGATGCAATCGAAGGCAATAAATAGAAGGCAATAAATTACAAACGCTCTTCCCTCTCCGAACAACAACACCAAATATAACAGCCGAGGCAGGTTAATTCCTCGGCTGTTTGTTTTTATAGGTATTTAAATTATTCGGCGTCGTTTGTTTCGGAATTCTCTGCGGATTCTTCTGCAGATTCTGTTTCGGAATTCTCTGCAGATTCCTCTTCGGAATCGCCGGCTTCGGAATCGTCTTCCTCTTCTTTATCGGCGGCGCGCTTTTTACGCGAGAGAAGCCAATAATAAACGGGCAAGCCGAGTATACCCATCGACATTATGATAATAAATACTACCTGAATGATTTTTTCGAAAATGTTGAGTCCGTCGTTATTATCGGTGTTTTCATCCAAGTTTTCATCAGGCGTAGATTCATCTGTGCTTTCGGGATATGCGGCTCTGTACGCGGCTTTTTCGGCATCGCGGGAGTTGAGCGCGGTTTTTTCGATTATGCGTACTACCGAAGCAATATATTCCGAAATATCCTTATCGGTTTCGGAATAGGTTTTTGCGAGTGCCTTGCCGTCCGCAACTGCCTTTTCGATTTCGGCCTTAAGCGATACGATATCGCTCTGCTTTAGGTTTTGCGCAAGCTCTGCGAGAGAAGCATTATAGTCCTTAACGTTCTGCGGGACCGAAGACATTGCTTTCGGCATCAGCTCGTTAACCGTCACACCGAAGTGCTCGATCTGGGCAACAAGTGCGTTCTTTGCGTTATAAGAGGGGCAAAGCGCTTCCCTCTCGAATACAGTGTTCTTTATAAAATCGGAATAATCGCCGTCAACGTATTGGCTGTACGAGAAGAACGCGGTACCGTCTGCGTTGCATTCGCGAGCGCGTATTATCTGTTCTCGGTAGATTTCGGCGCCGTTATCGCGCAGACCGATAACCGTTTGAACCTTATTGCCTGCCAGATCAACGGTGATTCCCGTCCATTTGGCGACCGCATCGGTAGTTCCGTATGCCATAGGATAAATAACGTCTACCAATCCCTCTTTAATCCATTTTTCGCTGTCCTGACACATTTTACTCTTACTGCTTGCGTAGTCGGGTGCAACGTCACAGGAGAACAGCACGTCGGGGCGAATTTCTTTTATAAGCTTGCCTACCGAGGTAACAAGCTCGGTTACGTAATCGGCACGGTGCTGACACCATTCCGCCCAGCCCTTCTGACCGCTTGAGGTGGGTGCTTTATCTATCGCGTATTTTTTAGCAAATTCGTTTATTGTATATTCATCGTATCCGAAATTAACCTTTGTGTTTTCGGCATAGCGGACGTAGTCAAGCTGAAAACCGTCGATTTCGTAATTTTCGAGTATATAGCGATAGGTTTCCAAAAGGAATTCGCGCACCTCGGGCAATGCGGGGTTAAGAAAATATGCGTTTCCGTATTCGTTGCTAACGGTGGTCGAGCCGTTCTGGTCAACGTTGAGCCATTCGGGCTTTTTCTTTGCAACCGAATATTTAACGTTGTCCGAGCCGTCGTGTCCGACGCGGTAGCAGGACATCCACGCGTGAACCTCTATGCCGTATTTATGGAATTCGTCTATATAGAGCTTGAGCATATCCTCGCCCTTGAAAGAGGGGTTCTGCTCGAGCAGTGAATCCTGTGGCATAGGCATTATCGTGGTCGAATCGAAAAGGATTTCAATACAAACCGAGTTGAAGCCCATTTCGTGAATTTGCTTTACCGTTTTTTCTACGGTTTCTTTATCTTTTTTAACGGGAATACGAATCCAGAGCGCTCTCGTTTCGACAGGCGCATAAGGAATAAGCGCGCTTTCGCATACGGCTGTTTCGCTTTCGAATGCGTTTGCGATATAGGTGTATTTTGCTATATTGTCCGCTTCGAGAGAGGCTTTCATTTCGTTGCAATAGCCTTTAAGCTTTTGAAGCGAGTTTTCAACGGCAGCGTGGTCTATATCCATAAACGATTTTACAGAATCTTCGTAAGCATCGTTCAGCTCCTTGAGACGCATTTCATATCCCGCAACGGCGTTTTCTTTAAGATAAGAAACGGTTACGGTCTTTGTCGCTTCGTCGAGAACTGCGGTATAGCCGAGCTTGCAAGCGTCTGTTATTGGCTGTTTTTTGTTGCCAACGCCCGATATTACGAATCCGCCTTCGGGAATTGCGTTGTTGTTACCGCCAACAGAAATAATAATACCTTCTGCGTTTACAACCGCTTCGTAACCCCATGTATTAGTACCGCTTTCAGCTTTGTTGCGATATATAATAAGTTTATTTTCGGCACGGGTAACGTTAATACCGTCATAGTTCAAAACCGTGGCAGAAAAAGGGTTATAGTCTTTCGAAATGATTACGACAGTGTTGTGTTCTTTATCGAAAAACGCATAATCTCCTACTGCAACTTCTTTAACCAAGCTCTTCTTTGCCACACCGAGATTTAATACAAATCCGTTTTTCGGAATATCGGATTTATTTTTTGCAATTTTTGTTATTATTCCGTTTTCGTCAACGCAAAGCTCGGTACCGTTACCGGAGGTGTTTGTATTTGCGCCGAACTCAGCTGTGTAGACAACAACGGTTGCGGCTTTGCTTTCACCGTTGACAGAGGTGATATCGAGCCTTATCGCGTACTCGGCAGTCTCTGCAACGACAAACAGATTAAGCGGTAAAAACGAGATTATTAAAAAGGACGACAGTAAAAACAAGAATACTCTTTTCATTATAGCTCCTTTATTTTTGAGGAACGGTTACCTCATAATCATCGGATATTTCTGCGTTTATGAGCAAGGAACGGAGAAGCGCAAGCTGAGACTCCCCTTTCTCGCCCGAATTGATATAAGTGAAATTACGCTCCTGCATCATCGGGAACAAACGGTTGATAATCTGTCCCTCGGGGGTTATGGTCGTTTTGAGCATCGAGCAGGTTAAATTTTTGCTTGAAAATGTAAAATTACCGAGACTGTATACGATAAGCTTGCCCTTGTAATACTCGGCTCCCTGCATACAATGCGAGTGCATACCGATAACAACGTCGGCGCCCGCATCGACAAATGCCTTGCCCATTGATTTCTGTCCGCCGGTAAGAACGGTGGTGTTCTCGTGTCCCCAATGAACGTAGGCTATAACGTAATCCGCCTTTTCCTTTGCGGCGGTTATCTCACGCGACATAGATACGGTATCGAATATCTGGAATACACCGCTTTGGTTTTCCCTCGCGCCGCGTGTACTGTACGGATCTATCGCCGAGCCTGCAACTATCGCTATCTTAATACCGTTAACGATATAATAATAAGGCGCCTTTGCTTCCTCGAGATTTTCTCCGGCACCGAGACGTGCGATTCCCGCTTTATCGAGGGTATCGAGCGTATCGGTAAGAGAGTCGGGACCGTAATCGAACGCGTGGTTATTCGCCAATCCGACTATATCTACACCCATTTCGTAATATATCGAGACGTTTTCGGGCTTTCCGCGGAAGGTCCAGATCTTGTCGGGTATGGGCTTACCGCGAGTTGTAAGCGTAAATTCGTTATTTGCCATAGCGACGGTTGCCGAGCGCAAGATCGAAAGAACCTCTTCGGAAACAAGACCTTCGACACCTTTTCCGCGCTTGTTATAATAGTTCATAACGCTGTATCCGTCGGCAAAGCTTACGTCGCCGACGAAAACGAGATCGGTGTTTCTGTTTTCGGTGTCTTTCAGTACGGTTGTACGATCAAGTTCATCATCCAAAATCGACAAAAACGCTTTTTCGGTATAACCGATTATGCCGAAAAGATCATCACCCGTTACAACGCCCGATTCGAGTGCGGTTGCAAGCTGTTCAACGGTATCACTCCCGAATTTTTCGGCGATTTTTTCCATAAAAGATTTATCGATTCGTGAAGAAAAAGAGGTTTTCAGCGAAACGCCGTTATCGAGAATACTCTGCATAGCAAGCGCAAACGAGTCAAGATTGGCAGGTTGAGAGTTTTCCTCGGGGTCCGACATATTCTCCGGTGCGGGAGCAACCGAAATCGGCGAATATGCGCTCGTTTCGCCTTCACCGTTTTGACAAGAGGCGAAAGCAAGCAACGAACAAAGAAGTAATATTAAAACAATTCTCAAAGCTTTCATATATCTTTTTTGATCCTTACGTCCATCTGGGGATAAGGTATATCGATTTCTGCATTCTTGAACGCGTTTCTTACACCGCAAAGCAGGTATTCCTTAACGTTCCAATAGTCAGAAGAATTGCACCAAACGCGCAAAGAATAAGTAATGCCGTTATCACCGCATTCTGTCATCATAACGACGGGCTCGGGATCGGTGAGTGCCTGCTCGCAGGAGAAAGCAACGTCGAGCATAACCTTCTTAACAGATTCGATATCGCTGTCGTAATCTGCGGACATAATAACGTCAACACGGCGAGTTTTTTCTGTAGAATAGTTAACGATAACGGAATTTGTGAGCGTTCCGTTGGGAACCGTGGTAATCTTGTTGTCGGGCGTGCAGAGAATCGTATAGAAAACCGAAATTTCCTTTACCGTACCGCTCGCGCCCTCCGCTTCAACGTAATCCCCTACTCTGAAAGGACGGAAGATAAGTATCATCAAGCCGCCGACCAGGTTTGAAAGAGCGCCCTGCACGGCAAGACCGATTGCAACGCCGGCGGATGCGATAAGCGCAACAACCGAGCTCATCGGTACGCCGAGAATGGCAATCACCGAAACTACGACTACAATTTTAAGAAAAATCGAAACGAAGCTGCCGATAAATGTAGCGGCCGAACGGTCGAGATGCTTTAACATCTTGCCGTTCTTAATCTTTTTGGAAATGACGTTTACAACCTTGAATCCGACGAAGAAAACGACCAAGGCCGCAACAAAATCCTTTGCAAAGGGTACGATAAGCGCAGAAAGATCCTGTAAAATCTGTTGCATTGAGGATTACCTCCGAATATAAATGATAAATTAGCATTATAACCCATTCTAACTGTTTATGATAAACGAAATTCGCTTTGTTGTCAACACTAAAACGACAATATGACGCCCGTAACAGACACCGTGAGACAAAAATATTAAATTTAATGCTTAATTATTGGTATAATATTGACTTTTTAAGTTAAATTGTTATACTATAATAAATATATTTACGTTAACCGAGGCTGTATATGAGCAAAACCAAAACGATCTGCTTTGCCAATCAAAAAGGCGGAGTGGGCAAAACCACAAGCGCCATAAACATAGCCGCCTGTATTGCAAGAAGCGGAAGAAGCGTTTTGTTTATCGACTCCGATCCGCAAGGAAACGCAACAAGCGGTATCGGTATTAAAAAGCGCGGAATTTCGGGAAGTGTATACGACCTTCTTATCGGCAGATTGCGCTGGGATGAGGCCGCTTTAAAAACAAGCGTGAAGGGGCTTTCCATAATCCCTTCGAGTATGAATCTTGTCGGCGCTGAGCTAGAGCTTGTCGATGAAGAGGAACGCGAGTTCAAGCTGAAAAAGGCTTTGGCGGATGCCGAAGGAAAATTCGATTACATCATTATCGACTGCCCTCCCTCCCTAGGTCTGCTTACCATAAACTCACTTGCTGCAGCAAAATACGTAGTCATCCCCGTGCTTTGCGAATATTATTCGCTCGAGGGTTTGTCGCAGCTCACTGCAACGATAAAGCAGATAAAAAAGCTTTATAACCCCGAAATTGAGCTTTTGGGCGTACTTATAAATATGTTCGACGGACGGTTGAATCTATCCATCGCCGTGCTCGAAGAAATCAAGAAATATTTTTCGGACAAGCTGTTTCACACCCCGATTCCCCGCAGTGTGAAAATAAGCGAGGCACCGAGCCACGGAATACCTATAACCGAATACGATAAAAACGGCAAGGGCGCAGCCGCCTATTCGGCAGTTGCTCTCGAGCTTATACGCAGGTGCGAGCAATAACGGAGGTAAATAATGGCAAAGAAAGGTCTTGGGAGAGGTCTCGATGCTCTCCTTGCAGACAATGCAATAGAAGAAAAGGCTCAAAGCGGTGTTACGATGCTGAAAATTTCGGACGTCGAACCGAACAGAGCGCAGGCAAGAACCTATTTTGATGAAACGGCGCTTTTGGAGCTTGCCGATTCAATTTCACGGCACGGAATCCTTCAGCCGATCGCCGTCCGCAAGAAAAGTAACGGTTATTATGAAATAATCGCGGGCGAACGCAGGTGGCGTGCTTCGAAAATCGCAGGCTTGAGCGAAATCCCCGCAATTATAAAAGAGATCGACGATCAGCAGGCAAGCGAGCTTTCGCTTATCGAAAATCTTCAACGCGAAAATCTCAATCCCGTTGAAGAGGCACGCGGCTACCGTGATTTAATGGACAATTTCGGACTTACTCAGGAAGAAGCCGCGGAGCGTGTCGGTAAATCGCGAACCGCGGTTGCAAACATACTCAGAATCTTAAAGCTTCCCGACAGTGTTTTGCGTCTTGTCGAGGACGGAAGTCTTAGCTACGGACACGCAAGAACAATTATACCGCTCGTGCAGATTTGCGACGAGGACGAGCTTTTGAAGCATTCCGAATACGTTATCAAGGCATCACTTTCGGTTCGTCAGACAGAAGCATACGTTAAATCGATTATCGACGGAAGCGCAAAAAATCCGAGCACCTCAACCAATCCTGTAAGCAAGGCTTATTTCAACAAGATAGAACGCGAAATGAGCGAAGTATTGGGCAGAAAGGCAACCATTAAGCTTTCTCCCGACGGAAAAGGAAAGGTAACCATTTCGTTTAACGGAAACGAAGATCTCGAAGAGCTTATAAAAACAATCTGCGGAAGCAGTTTTTTTGAAAACCAAAACTAATTTTACGGAGAAAATAAAATGATCGACATTAAATTTTTACGCGAAAACCCCGAGGCAGTAAAGGAAAATATCAGAAAGAAATTTCAGGACGATAAGCTCGGGCTTGTTGACGAGGTTATTGCACTTGACAAACGCAATCGCGAAATCAAGACCGAGGTCGAAGCACTTCGCGCAAACAGAAACAAGGCTTCTAAGCAGATTGGTATGCTTATGGCGCAGGGCAAGCGCGAAGAGGCTGAAGAGGTCAAGCGCGCAGTTGCGGCTGACGGCGGCAGAATCGACGAGCTTTCCGCAGAGGAAAAGGAAGTCGGCGAAAAGATAAACACCATTATGATGCGTATCCCCAACATTATCGATCCTTCTGTGCCTATCGGCAAGAGCGACGAGGAAAACGTTGAAGTGGAACGCTTCGGTGAACCGGTTGTTCCCGACTTTGAAATTCCCTACCACGCAGAAATTTTCGAGCGCTTGAACGGTCTTGATCTCGACAGCGCAAGAAAGGTTGCGGGCAACGGCTTTTATTATCTTACCGGCGATCTCGCACAGCTTCATTCTGCAATTCTTGCTTATGCACGCGATTTTATGATCAAGCGCGGCTTTGAATACTGCATTCCTCCCTTTATGATCCGCAGCAACGTTGTTACCGGTGTTATGAGCTTTGCCGAAATGGAAGCTATGATGTATAAGATCGAAGGCGAGGATCTTTACCTTATCGGTACCAGCGAGCACTCGATGATCGGCAGATATATCGATACCATTATCCCCGAAAAGACCCTTCCCAAGACTCTTACCAGCTATTCTCCCTGCTTCAGAAAGGAAAAGGGCGCGCACGGTATCGAAGAACGCGGCGTGTACAGAATTCACCAGTTTGAAAAGCAGGAAATGATCGTTATCTGTAAGCCCGAGGATTCGATGATGTGGTTCGATAAGCTCTGGCAGAACACCGTTGATCTTTTCCGTTCGCTCGATATTCCTGTTCGTACAATCGAATGCTGCTCGGGCGACCTTGCAGATCTTAAGGTGAAATCTGTTGACGTAGAGGCTTGGTCTCCCAGACAGAAGAAGTATTTTGAAGTCGGCTCCTGCTCCAACCTCGGAGACGCACAGGCAAGAAGACTTAAAATCCGTGTTGACGGCGAAAACGGCAAATATCTCGCACACACTCTTAATAATACCGTTGTTGCACCTCCCAGAATGCTTATCGCGTTTGTCGAAAACAATCTCAACGAAGACGGAAGCGTAAACATTCCCGAAGCGCTTCAGCCCTATATGCTCGGCAAAACCATTATTAAGTAATTTAAGGAATAACTATGGAAATCACGACGATAGTTTGGATGTTCGTTATCGGCATATCGGTTGCGATGTGCGTTTCGTATTATAACTCGCGTTTTTTAGGCAGGCTTGTTCGCAAGCTCTTGGAAATTGACGTCACCTCTCCTGAGGCGGCGTTGACTCTCGACGAGCTCGGCTTGAAGGAATCACCCGCTCTCAAAACCTCGCTTCGTCCCGGCACGAGCTTTTCCGAAACGGTTATTAAAACCGAGGACGGCAGATATTATATCGCACCCGACAAGGTCGATATTGCGAAATCGAAGTACCGCGGAAAAGATATAACTATAGTGTTCCTCTTCCTTTGCCTTGTCGCCTTGGTTGCAGTCGGGCTTGCGCTTGCCTATATTCTTCCCGATATTCTTGAATCCACAGGCGGCGTTTTCGGCGAAATCTTCGGTAAGGGAGGGCGTATGTAATGAAAAACTCCAACCCTATTCTTATAATTCTCGTTGCGGCGGTTTTGTTGGTTGCAATAACGCTCGGTATAATTTTCCTTATCGGCGGCAGATACACTACCCTTCCCAACGGTGCGAAGTTTTTAGGTGAATACGAAAACGGTCAGCCTGTAAGCGGTACTATCAAATACCAGAACGACACCGAAGCAACGCTTGATTATTTTAACCGAACGATATATTACGGAAACGGCGACGTATACGTCGGAGAAATCGTAAACGGATGCAGACACGGACACGGAATTATGACCTATTCCGCAACCGGAGACGTATACGAAGGTTATTTTCAGAACGATGAAATTACCGGTACAGGCATTTTCAAATACGCAAACGGCGACGTTTACGAGGGATCGTTTATCAACTCGCAAAAGCACGGTATGGGAAGCTTTGTCTATGCAAACGGCAACTCTTATACAGGAAGCTTTGAAAACGATGCAAGAAGCGGCAAGGGCAAGTTCAAATGGGCCTCGGGCGCTTCCTACGACGGATATTTCCAAAACGATCTTAAACACGGCTACGGCGTTATGTCCTATGAAAGCGGCGACAGATACGAAGGCTATTTCAAGGAAGACAAGCGCGACGGCGAAAAGGGTGTCTATATGTGGACCAACGGCGAACGTTACAACGGCACCTTCCGCAACAATCTTATGGATACCCGTTTGGTCGACGAAAACGGCAACTTCGTGCTTAACGAAAAAGGTGAATACGTCCACGGAGACCAAGCGGTTTATACCTTCACAACCGGCAGAACGTACACCGGATATTTTATAGAAGGACAGGCTGTTGGTATTAATATCAGCACAGGTAATTAAAATGGCTAATTTTATATTCTCTGCATTTTCCGATGAAATCGATTCGGATTTCGACAAACAGATACTGGCTGTCAAGGCGCTCGGCATCGATATGATCGAGCTGCGCGGCGTTAACGGCAAAAGCTTTATCGAGCTTACCGACGATGAGGTTGACGAGGTAAAACAAAAGCTTGATGCAAACGGCATCACTCTTTCCGCGCTCGGTACCCCTATCGGCAAAATGTATCTCGATTCCGATTTTTCTTATCACAAGAGCCTGCTTTTCAGAATAATGGATATCGGCGACAAGCTCGGATGCAAGGTTTTGAGAATGTTCAGCTTTTACCCCGCAGACAATATGAGCGACGATGATTTCAGAAGCACTGTGTTTGAATACGTTGAAGAGCTTCTTGACATTGCCGAATCGCGCGGTTTTATTCTCTGCCACGAAAACGAAAAGGACATTTTCGGATATTCTCCCGAGCGTGAGCTCGAGCTTTTGGAGCATTTTGGCGGCAGATTGAAGGCTGTGCTCGATCCCGGAAACTTCTCGTTCTGCTTCGAGGATGCTTCTAAGGGTTATCCGCTTTTGAAGGATTATATTCACTATTTCCATATCAAAGACGCCGATGAAACCGGCGCTATCGTTCCTCCCGGCAAAGGTGTTGCAGGACTCGAGGATATATTAAGAGCCGTCAACAACGACCGCGACGGCGACGTGATTCTTACAATGGAGCCTCACTTGATGAACTTCACGGGGCTCTCCGGCCTTTCGAAGCTCGACGATATTCACCACGTATATTCGTTTGAAACCCCCTTTGATGCCTTTAGAGTTGCAACCGAGGCTGTCAGAGAGATGATTGATAGACTTTAATGAAAAGATTCTACGATTTATGCAGGCGGCTTCTTGCCGCCTGTGAAAGCAAGCGCACTTCTATGCTGCTTTGCCTTGCGGCAGGTGCAATAGGTGCGCTTCCTTATTACTTTGAAAAGCTGTTTATTTTTACATTCGTTTCCTATATCTGCCTTTTCATTATCGTTGTAAAGCAAAAAGAGAAATTAAACCGTGCTTTTGCGCCCTTCTTTGCCTATTATATCGGTTTTTTCACACCGTTATATCTGTTTTTGTCCGAAATATATCCCTATTCCGACTTCGGATTCAGCAAGACTCAGGCGATTTTCGTATTGATATGCTCGTGTATCGCGATACCCTTGCTTCACGCAGTGGTAGAAGCGTCTTTGATGTCGCTGTTTATGATATTCAAAACCGACTTCTCGTATATGCTCGGCACGGCGGCGTTGTTTGTGATCGGCGAATGGGTTTTGTCTCTCGGTACGCTTGCATTGCCCTGGGCGGCTACGGCGGTTTCGATGACCGGATTTCTTCCCTATCTGCAAACGGCATCGATTTTCGGTAAGTATTTTATTACCTTCATAACGGTTTTTGGCTGTATGGGACTCGCGCTAACGGTTCTCAGAGGCAGACGTATTTTTGCCTATATCGGCGCCGGTGCTTTGATCTTTAATCTTGTTTTCGGATACGTTATCTGGTTAATACCGACCGAGCACGGAGAAGAATTCACGGTTGCCGCTATACAGGGTAACGTGCTTTCCAACGAAAAATGGGATAAGGAAGCGAACGGAAGTATATTCGACAGATATATAACTATGGCTGAGGAAGCCGCAAATAACGGTGCAGATATGATCCTTCTGCCCGAAAGCGCTATACCTCAGGCATTCGTTCCGAACGGGACAATGCACAAGGAATTTGCGCGCATTGCGAACGATTACGGCGTTACGGTTGTCGCAGGGGTTCATTATTACGACCTTAATGAAAACGAAAGCTATAATGCCGTTATAGCGGTATTCCCCGACGGAAGCGGAACGCTCTCGGAGCATTATGATAAGCGCCATTTGGTCCCCTTCGGCGAGTTTATGCCCTTTGCCGAAACCCTTTCTAAATGGTTTCCATTTATAGAAGCTATGAACCTCTCGCGGACAAAGCTTATTGAAGGCGACGAACCGATCGTTATCGAAACCGAATACGGCGGCGTTGGACCTTTAGTGTGCTTCGATTCGATTTTTCCGCAGTTCACGCGTGAGGCGGTTCAAAACGGCGCCGATATTATCGCTGTCGTTACAAACGACAG
>JAGBWF010000160.1 GCA_017629895.1 Clostridia bacterium | reverse complement strand
CCGTGGGGGCCGTCGGCAAGATTTCTCGCAGGGATGCCCAAGCGCTCGACCGCGTGGGTAAGCATACCCGCATCGCCCGTTAAAAGCTCTGCCTTTTCCCTTATAGTAAGCTGTTTTATAAGTTCCTTGATCTCCATATTAACCTCCAAAGCGGGATTTTATAATAATATAATATATTAAAGCGGTATAGTCAAGTCGATTTCGCTTTTCCGCTTGATTTTTCGTTTTCCTCTACGCTTTTCTTCCCTGCTTTATTCCGCGCAGAGCAAGCTCGCGGTTTATCGTGTTCAAAACCGTTTTTTTATCGGCACTCCACGTCGGTGCGGCAAGGTGAGCCTTCGGAGCATCTCCGGTTATGCGGTGAACGACGATATTTTCGGGCAGCCTTTCTATACATTCGAAAAGAATATCCATATATTCGTTTATCGTAAGGGCGGAAAAGCTTCCTTTTAAATAATCCTCATAAAGATCGGTGCCGCGCAGGATATGCAAAAGCTGAAGCTTTATTCCGTCGGTGCCTGCTTTTGCCGCAAAATCCACCGATGCGAGCATATCGGAGCGCGTTTCCCCCGGCAGACCGAGAATTATATGGGTTATAACCTGAATACCTTCTGACTTCAGGCGCATAACTGCATCGGTATAGACCGAATTTTTGTAACAGCGCCTTATATATTCCGCCGTTTTTTCGTTCGCCGTCTGCAAGCCCAGCTCCACCCATACCGGCTTTATACGATTCAGCTCCGCAAGAAGCGCAACTACCTCATCGGGCAGGCAATCGGGGCGGGTGGCAACCGAAAGCGCAACGATATCCTCGCGCAGAATCGCCTCGGTAAACACCTTTTTCAAATACTCTGTCGGAGCATAGGTGTTTGTGAAGCTCTGAAAATAGGCAATAAAGCGCTCCGCCTTGGTTTTTTTCGCAACCAACTGCTTCGCGCGGTCTATTTTTTCGAAAATATCCCCCTCGCAAGCCGAAAAATGCGAGCTTCCCGCAAGGCAAAAAATACAGCCGCGCGTATCGAGCCTGCCGTCGCGGTTCGGACAGGTAAGCCCAAGATCGAGCGAAAGCTTATAGACCTTCTCGCCGAAGGTATTTTGTAAATAGTCGTTTAAAGAATAATAATGCTTGTTCATAATTCTATTTTATCAAAAAATTCCGAAAGAATCAACAAATTTATTGACTAACCCTTTGCGGTTTGCTAAAATATCCTAAAATAATTACAAAGAGGCAACACTTATGCTTAAAATATCGACCGAGACACGATCCGCCTCCTATAAGGTAGGCGAGGAAAAGGCTATCGAGCTTATCGCAAGGGCGGGCTTCGACGCCTTCGACCTTTCATTGCTTTCGATGATAAAATTCGATTGGGGAAAAAGAATGTGCCTTCCCTGCAGCCACCCCTTTGCGAGCGATAACGCGGCAGAATACGTTAAAAAGCTCCGCAAGATCGGCGAGGAATACGGAATCGTCTGCAACCAATCCCACGCGCCCTATCCCACCTATTGCCCCGATATCCGCGCAACCTATGAAAAATGTATCGAGCTTACCGCCGTTGCGGGCGGCGAAATATGCGTTATCCACCCCGATAACTTTAAATCCGCCGAGGAAAACGCCGAAATGTTTTTCGAGCTTTTGCCCGTCGCGCACGCCTGCGGCGTTAAAATAGCAACCGAAAATATGTGGTGTTGGGACGACAAAAACGGCTGTGCGACCGATGCCGCCTGCTCGAACCCGAAAAGCTTTATCGACCATTTAAAAATAGTAAACGACGATTATCTCGTCGCCTGCCTCGATATCGGACACGCCGAAATGTACGGTTTGGGAACGAGCGCGGTAGAAATGCTCGACGCTCTGGGAGGCTACACTCAATCGCTCCATATCCACGACAACGATAAAAAGGGCGACCGCCACGCGATCCCCTTTTCCGACAGTATAGATTTCGACGCTGTCGCAAAGGCGCTGAAGCGCAACAATTATAGCGGTTATTTAACGCTCGAGGCGGTCAACCACCTCGCCCCCTTCACTCCCGAAACAACTCTCGACGGACTTACCGAGCTTGCCGATTCTGCAAAAAAGCTCGCAAGAATGGTCGAAAACGCCTAATAATACAAAAAATCAAGCTTCGGCAAAAAACCGAAGCTTGATTCTTTTTTATTTGTAAGGAGAAGCAATGTACTTTGATCAGTCCTCTGCGGTTGCCTTATCGAAAATTGCGGTAACCTCTTCGGAGGGCTTTTTGTCGATAAGGGTTGCAACAACTGCCGCTATCATACCGACGGCGAAGCCGGGGATAAGCTCGTAGATACCCGTGCTGCCCGAAAGGAAGATAAACCAGAGCACGTCGGTAAGAGCACCCGCGATAACGCCTGCAAGCGCGCCCTTATAGGTGAATCTGCGCCAGAAGAGCGAAAGGATAACGACGGGACCGAATGCCGAGCCGAAGCCTGCCCAAGCGTTTTCAACAAGGTTCATTATCGCCTGCGCGCCCTCTGCCTTACTGCTCGCGATGAAATACGCGATAACCGCAACGGCAAGAACGATAGCTCTGCCGACCCAAAGGGTTTCCTTATCGGACGCCTTTTTGCGCATAATCGGCTTATATATATCCGAGGTGAACGAGGACGATGCGACGAGAAGCTGGCTGTCGGCGGTGGACATCGAAGCCGCGATGATTGCCGCAAGAAGAATACCCGCGATGAAGGGGTGGAAGAACTTTCTCGAAAGCTCGACAAATACCATGCTTTGCGCGTTTTCCGCAAGAAGCGTATCGCCGATTATCATTCTGCCGAATACTGCGATAAGGATAACCGCAAGAAGCGCGAGAACAACCCAGACGATAGCGACGATCGAGGATTTTTTAACCATCGAGGGCTTTTCGATCGACATAAAGCGAACGAGTATATGAGGCATACCGAAATATCCCAGACCCCACGCAAGACCGCTTGCGATTTCTGTAGGCGATGCGGCGAAAATATCGCCGACAAATTTGTAAACCGTTCCGTCGTTCGAGGTAACGGCTGCATCGAGAAGGCTTGTATCGAGATCCACGGTGCAGACTATGATTATCGGCACCGCAAGCACCGCAACTATCATAAGCATACCCTGGAAAAAGTCTGTCCAGCAAACCGCCTTGTAGCCGCCGAGGAAGGTGTAGCAAATAAGTATGGCGGCGAATATAAGCATCGCCGTGCCCTTTTCGATATTAAATATCGAGGTAAAGACGTTTGCGCCCGCAACGAAGGCAGAGGCAACGTAAAGAGTAAAGCAAACGAGGAAAACGATTGCGCTTACTATCTGTAAAACCTTGCTTTTTGTCGCGAAACGGTTGGAAAGATACTGCGGAAGGGTTATCGAATCGTTCGCCGCCTGCGAGAATTTACGCAAGCGCTTTGCAACGAAAATCCAGTTCAACGCCGTACCGAGCGCAAGACCGATACCGATCCACGCCTGACCCAAGCCGAAAGCGAGCACGCTGCCGGGCAAGCCCATCAAAAGCCAAGCCGACATATCCGAAGCCTGCGCGCTCATCGCAGTAACCCACGGACCCATTTTTCTGCCTCCAAGGAAATAATCCTTGTCGGTCTTACTCTTCGAGCGAAGGAAGAACACTATGCCGATCGAAAGCATAGCAACAAAATACAATATCAGTGCCAGAACCTCAAAATTCATAGCAATACCTCTCTTTCGATAAATTTTTACCGAATTTTAACTGTTATTTTACATAATAACATATTTTTTCACAAAACGCAATAGCATTTTATCATTTTATCGAAATAAAGCGGCTTTTGTGTACAAAAAAATAACCGCTCGACAGAAATCGCCTTGACAAACCGATTTGTTTGCGGTATAATTCCCCCACAAACGCAGGCGTAGTTTAGTGGCAGAACTTCAGCTTCCCAAGCTGACTGTGCGGGTTCGAGTCCCGTCGCTTACTCCAAAAGGAAAAAACGCCCCTGCGGCGTTTTTTTCTTTTGGATTATAAAGATGGAGGGTATCGAAGGGCGTGAAAAAACAGTTCGGGGAACTGTTTTTTTAGCCACAGGGGAGTGAGCGAAAAGGCGTGAGCGTGCGGAGCAAAGCGGTAAGCCTTGAAAGCGAACGGAGATTCCCGTCGCTTGCTCCAAAAGGAAAAAACGCCCCTGCGGCGTTTTTTTCTTTTGGATTATAAAGATGGAGGGTATCGAAGGGCGTGAAAAAACAGTTCGGGGAACTGTTTTTTTAGCCACAGGGGAGTGAGCGAAAAGGCGTGAGCGT
>JAGBWF010000159.1 GCA_017629895.1 Clostridia bacterium | reverse complement strand
TCGTTTTTTGCTTTTTGTTTTTCCTCAGAGCGATACCGCCGTAGAGCAAGCCCGTTTCGGTCGGTGCGGTGATAAGGATTTTTTCGGCTGTCGCTTCGAGAATATAGCCTTCCTTGCCTACCTGCTTTTCAAGCGATTTATCGAGCTCGAAAACGATTTCGTTGCTTCCGCTTGCAGTTTGTGTAACAGCAAGCTCGAGCGAGAGCATTTCTTCGAAAAAGACCTTTACCTTTTCGACAGAGCCGGAGGATGAAAGGTTAACGAGAGCGGTTTTTGCGTTCGGAACGAAATTGCCGTTTCCGCCCTCCCATTGACGAATAGCGGGGATAACTTTAGGGGCTTTGTTGGGTTTTTCTGCCGCCGCAGAAAAAGCAAATGTGTTAAGCATAAGCAAAATCACCAGTAAAAAAGTTAAAGACCTTTTCATACCTGCTCCTTACTTAGTTTCGAATATGTTTTTTCGGTAAATCGTTCGGAAAAGACAAGAAAACGCTCGTGTGTTCCCTCGCCTATCACGCCGCATTCATCGGACGCTGTAACAGAAAAAACGAATTTTCTTCCGTCGCGCTCTATAAGTTCTGCAGTTGCGCTGACCTGCATTCCGACAGGTGTTGCGGCAAGATGCTTTACGTTAAGAAGGGTTCCGACAGTGGTTTCGCCTTCGGCGAGAAGACCTTCAAGCGCTTTGCAGGCGGCTTTTTCGATAAGCGCGAGCATCGCGGGGGTGGCGTATACACGCAGGCTTCCGCTTCCTACCGAAAGCGCGGTGTTCTGTTCGGATACCGCTTCGGTTACGGTTGCTTTTATAATTTCCATTATCCTTTTCCTCTTTCGACCTTTGATTTGTTAATATATTACCATATATGCCGAAAAGTGTCAACATAAAAGATTGAAAAAGCGCTTTTTATGTGTTATAATCGTTAAGAAAGCGAGGTTATTAATATGTTTGATGCAATAAAGGTCAAAAACGAGTGTGTGGAATGGATACGCGGATTTTTCGAAGAGAACGGAAGCGGCTGTAACGCCGTCGTTGCGATTTCGGGCGGAAAGGACAGCAGTATCGTCGCCGCGCTATGCGCCGAGGCATTGGGAAAGGAGCGCGTTATCGGCGTGCTTTTACCGAACGGAACGCAAGCGGATATAGACGATTCCCATACGCTTGTTCGTCATTTGGGAATAAAGCATTACGTTATTAATATCGAAGACGCTTATTGCGGTATTCTTAACGCATTTCCGCAGGAGCTCGAAATTACCGCGCAAACGAAAATCAACCTTGCACCGAGATTGAGAATGGCGGCGACCTATGCCGTGTCTCAAAGCTGTAACGGCAGAGTAGCAAATACCTGCAATTTAAGCGAGGATTGGGTTGGGTATTCCACCCGCTACGGCGATATGGCAGGCGATTTCAGCCCGATTTGCTGTTTGACGGTAAGCGAGGTCAAGCAGATCGGAAGAGTGCTCGGATTGCCCGAACAGCTTATCGAAAAGGCGCCCGCCGACGGATTGACAAGCAAAACCGACGAGGACAATTTGGGCTTTAGCTACGCAGTGCTCGACAAATACATACGCACAGGCGAAATCGATTCCGAGGAAACGAAGGCGATTATCGACAAAAAGCACGCGATGAACCGATTCAAGCTAAGGTCTATGCCCTGCTTTATCTACGGCGAGGGCACGGCGGACAGATAAATAGATTTTCGGGGTGGATTTCTCTTCCCCGAAAATTTTTTTGCTTTTTTTCGAAAAAGGGCTTGACAAACTTGGTTGGTTGTTATAGACTAATAGCGAGGTTGGTAATTACAAACCGTTTAGGCCGAACGGTAGTTTTTACTTGCCGTGTGCACACAAATATTTTTTACGAAGGTGAATTTATGGAAAATCTTAAGCTTTGCGAAAGCGATTACCGTTTTATGAGTGTTATATGGGACAACGAGCCTCTGCCCTCGGGCAAGCTTGTCGAGCTTTGCTCCGAAAAGCTCGGTTGGAAGAAGCCGACGACCTATACGACGCTCAAAAAGATGATTGAAAAGGGGTTCGCTCAGAACAGCGATACTATCGTTACTGCGCTTATCCCGCGCGAGCGTGTTCAGACCTTTGCGAGTGAGCATTTTGTCGAGCATACCTTCAATGGCTCTCTGCCTAAATTTTTGGTTTCGTTTTTGGGCGGAAAGAAGCTTTCCGACGAGGAAGCTTATGAGCTTAAAAAGCTTATCGACGAGCATACGGAGGAATAAGCGTGGTCGGGTTATTCAACACCGTGCTTGAAATGAGCGTAAGGGGCGGCATTGTAATACTCGCCGTTATGCTCGTTCGCTTATTTCTGCTTAATGCGCCGAAGAAATATTCCTATTTTCTTTGGTTAATTCCGCTTTTCAGGCTCTGCTGTCCTGTAAGTCTGAAATCCTTTATAAGCATCTTTTCACTTGCAAAACCGAAGGTCCCTACCCTTCCCAACGTCAGCGGAGATATAATACTTGACGGCTCGGATAGGCTCGGAATATCGGTTGACGGGATAGATTTTATCACCGGCACGCAAATGAGCGAGCAATTCGCGGAAAGACTCGATTTCGTCGAAATATTCAATGCAATCGTTATGACTGTCTGGTTTATCGGTATGTCGGTTGCTCTTGCCTATTGTTTTGTTTCATATTTCAAGCTCAAGGCTCGGCTTGAAACTGCAATAAGGTATGAATCGAATATTTATATGTCGGATCTTGTCTGCTCTCCTTTCGCATTGGGCTTTTTAAAACCCAAGATTTATATTCCCTTCGGACTTGACGAAAACACAAAAGAGCAGGTCATTGCTCACGAGAAATGTCATTTAAGAAGGCTCGACCATATTATCAAGCCGTTTGCTTTTTTAGTGCTCGCGGTGCATTGGTTCAATCCGTTATGCTGGATAGCTTTTCGGTTTATGAATCTCGATATGGAAATGAGCTGTGACGAAAAGGTTTTGAAGATTCAAGGAGATGAGCTTATGAAAAAGAATTATACGAGAGCTCTGCTTTCGTTCGCATCAAACAGACGCTTCCCCGCTCCGAGTCCGATTGCATTCAGCGAAAGCGGAGCAAACGCAAAAAAGAGGATAAAGCACGCGCTGTATTGGAAGAAGCCGAGGTTTTATATCAATCTTTTATGCGTACTTCTCTGCGCGTTCGTTTTGGTCGCCTGCGCTACCGATGCAGACGGCTTTGAGTGGAAAAAGGTCAAGACCGAGACCTTCGGCGAAAATCCCTATAATATCGTTTACAGGAGCAACGGAGACGGAACCTGCAATATTGCAGAAATTCGTGTCGATAAGGATTACACGGGCGACATACACCTTGTTATCCCCGAAAAAGCGCCTAACGGAGATACCGTAGTCAGAATAAAAAACGCTTGGGGATTTACCGGAGGCGAAGCAAAAAACAACCTGCCGATATATCTTAGCTTCGATGATATGAACGAATTGACCGAATCTATCATTACCGCAAAAGATATCACGGCAAAGCAGACCGACTACGGCACGGTCGGCAGCAACAGCGAGCGCGACGCAAAGATAATCAAGGCATTCTATGCCGAAAAGATAGACGGCGAAGGAAACGGTTATTATGAGCTCGAGTCCTCTATAAGCCTCGAGGAGCGTATCCGTCTGACCACGATTCTCGACGTATACGGTTACGATGAGGAGGACTGCTATAACGACACCGCCGACTTTCTCGATTCGCTCGATATCGAAGACGAGGAAAAGAATTTGTTTGCCCGCGAGGCATTTAAATACCTTTACCATTACGGCGAAAACATCACCGAAATCACACTGCCCGAAAGCGTTAAATTTATCTGCTACGGTGCTTTCGACGGTTGCGATAATCTAAAAAAGGTAAACGGTATTTCGAATAGCTGTGTCCTCGAGCTTGGCACAAGCTCCGATACAAATCCCGATTCGAAGGTTTGCGTTGTTATCAACGGTGCGGATAAGAACAGCCTGAAAACCGACTGTTTCGCACACGATGCAAACGAAGATTTTATAAAAGCTCTTGATTAAAGGAAAAGCTGTTGCAGCAAAAAACTGCAACAGCTTTTATCGTTATTCAAATATTAACTCGCCTTCGGTGTTATAAACCAATGTTTTTCTGAATACGTTCCCCTGTCCGTCCCAAAGGTACAGCAGCACCGTAAGCTCTTCTCCGGTTACAGAAATCTGTTCAATATCTTCCATGCTGAAGGAGCCGTAATCTAATATTTTCGGTTTGGAAAAATCGCTGTCATAAACGTAGATATTGTCGGAAAGAAAAACAAATAATTTGTTCGCAAAAATCGTGCAAGCAAAATCCCACCGCTCCGTCTCTGCTGTCAAAAGCTTTTCGGATTTGGCGTCTTCGATACTCTGGCGCCACAGTTCATATCTATAATACCCGTTCTCTTCGATTTCTTCTGCTTTTGTCCAATAAATATATTCGTTATTTATGAAGTTGAAATTTATATCCTTAGCTATCAGTGTTTCGTTTTCGCCGTCCTTTAATAT
>JAGBWF010000158.1 GCA_017629895.1 Clostridia bacterium | reverse complement strand
CCTTTATAACCGTCGTTTTACCTGTGCCGGGGCCGCCGGTTATAACGGTAACGCCGCCCGTGAGCGCATAGGAAATTGCCTCTCTCTGCTCGGGCGCATAGCTGATATTGTATTTTTCCTCGAGCACGTTTATCTGCTCGTCGAGCCCCTCGAGCACAAACGGAAACTTATAATCGGAAAGCGAGTGAAGCTTCGCGGCTATATAAACCTCTGCCGAATAAAGCTCGGCAAGAGAATATACCTGCGTTCCGTCGATATCGAATTTTTTTATCCTTTCGACAGTGCAAAGCCTTTGCGCCGCGGCATAGGCCACCTCCTCGGCAACCCCGAGCACCCTCGATGCCGCCGAAACGAGCTCGTTTTCGGGAAGATAGCAATGTCCGCCGTTTACCGAAGCGACGTTCAGAATATGCACGATGCCCGCATCGGCACGCTCGGGACTGTCGACTGCAATTCCGACAGACATCGCAACGCGGTCTGCCTTTTCAAAGCCGATGCCCTGAATATCGGCGCAAAGCCGATAAGGCGTCGTTTTTATAATATCTATCGCGGCAGAGCCGTACGCCTTGAAAATTTTAACCGAAAGCGCAGGTCCGAAAAATTCGTTGCAGTACATCATAACGGTACGCATACCGAACTGCTCGACGTAGCTGTTATGTATCTCGTCGGCTCGCTTCGGGGAGATTCCTTTTATATCGCAAAGCCAGCGGGGATTGTTTTCGATAACGTCGAGCGTGTCCTCTCCGAACCGCGCGACGATTCTATCTGCCGTAACGGGTCCGACACCCTTTATCGCGCCCGAGGCGAGATATTTTAAAATCGCCGCAGAGGTTGTGGGGAGCTTTTTTTCGAAATACTCGACCTTGAACTGTCTGCCGAAGGTCTGATGCATCTGCCATTCGCCCTGAACGCGAATGGTTTCACCCTCGCCGATATAGGGCATAATGCCGACAAGCGTTACGGGCTCGCCGCCGCAGTTGATAACGCAAACCGTATATCCGTTTTCGCCGTTCGAATATATAATTTCATCGACCACGCCGTCGAGATACAGCTCGCCCAACCTCAATGCCCCCTTTTTAATACTTCTTTATATATACGTTCCTGCTGTCGTTACCGCAGATACGCTTTATTATTTCGTCCTGCTCGGCATCGGTGCGGCAGACTATAAGCATATCGGGCGGACGCTCCTCCGATAAATATCGCTCGTCGAAGCAAACACAGATAAATTCGGTGCTTCTCGCGCGCGAGGTCCTTATAAACTCAAGCACGGCAAGCGCGACACCCAAAGCCGCCAGAGCCGAAAGCAAAACGATACAAAATATATACATAATTAATCACCTCTATTATATTATACGCGTGTTCGTTTTGCAAGTGATTTTTTGTTAAAATAAAAAAGAGCGCACCATTGAGCACGCTCCCGATATTCCTTATATTCCGTGGTAAACCTCTCCGCCCTCGAAAAAGACGGCGTCGAAGCCCTTCTCGCAAAGCTCGTCTGCCAAATAGCGCATACCGGCGTACTCCGAGCTGTAATGTCCGAGCACGATTACGGATTTTTCCATGCCGAAATAGCAGGCGTCGCGAACGTACTCGTCAACGAGCACCTCGCCGAGCTCCCCTGTTATAAAAAGGTCGCTTCCCGGATCGAAAAGCTTGCTTATCTGGGCAAATCCAACTCCGCCGAGTCCGAGACAAATCGTTTTCAGCAAATAATCGTCGCGCCCGACGATACGCACGAATTCCACGCCGAGCTTTTCGCGTATGCGCTTTGCAAGCTCGCGGGTAGTCAGCTCCTCGTCAAGCTCGTATCTTCTTACGCCGAGGCTTTCGATAGGATATTTTTTCTTTATTTTTAAACCGACGTCGCGGATAAATCCTGCGTGAATATAATCGTTTTCGCGGTGATGCGCGTGGTCGTGGAATCGGTAAAGCGCGATCCCGCTTTCTTTTAAAAGCTCGTGCTTGAGCTTTTCGACACCGTAATATTCCGCCGCCTTATCGCCCTGAGCGAACGTCGGCTCGTGGGTGATGATCATATCTATGCCTTGATTTTTCGCCTTGTCGATAAGCTCCGCGGTAAGCTTGAAGCATACGCCGATGCGCGTTACCTCCTTGCTTTCATCGCCGTAAATAAGTCCGTCGCAGGTGTTTTCCCATTCGCTCAGCGCGCCGACGAGCAACGATTTATATATTTCTCCCGCGGTCATATCGCACCTCCGCCTACGCGTTCTTTTCGAGCGCTTGGTTGATTTTTTTGATCAGCCTGTCGGAAAGAATGGCGGCAGATTCGATATGCACCTTGCCGTTTCCGACGAAAAGGGTTAAGGAATCGTTGTTTCTGCGAAGACTCTTGATTTCGGAAAAACGATAGGTCTTTTTCGTGCCGGTAAAGGTGATATACTGAAAGCGATCGTCATCGAGAATAATTATCTTCTGGTTGGACCAGCACATAAACGCAAGCACCGAAAGTATTGCGCAGGCAGCCGCCGCAACAATAAAACCTATATGCAAAATGAAGGCGAACGCGACCAGACAGCCGACCGCGCCGAGCGCAAGCACAACTCCGAACAGCAAAATATAGCGCGGCAGGAACATATCCGCCCTCGGCTCGCCCTTCTTTTCGGGTATTCCCTTTAGCATATCAAGTATAGCTCTTACAATAAGTCCCATTTTGTACTCCTGTCTGTAGATGTTTTAAAAAGAAATTGCTTGGATTTAAATTTTTGCCGTATTCGTTTTACTCGTTTTCGACGGCTATTACGATAAGTCTGTCGCTTTTGCTTTTACCGTAGCAGGTAGACAGCGTTAACAGCTGTTTGCCGTATTGCGCGACCGCATCGGTAGTATACAGCGCCTTTTCGGTGATATAAGCAATCTTGCTTGCATAGTCGGCTTCATCTTCTGCAAGGTTAAAGCTATACCAAGAATCGTTATTCTTAAGCTGTACAACCGCGAACACGGTGTAGGTCTTGAGTCCGCGTGCGGTTTCGAACTCTACCGTCGGGTGCTCGGCACAAAACGATTCCTTGCGGTAGTTCTTGATATCGGCGAACATCGTGCCGTTCTTCATATTATGCCCGTACAGAATTATATTGTCGCTATCGAGCGTGTTGTTTCCCTGCATAAACGGTACGCCCGACGAGCTGCGTTCGCCGTCGAAATTTTTGTGGAGATATTTCTCCTGATCCTGCGGTGTGTGCATAACGGGATAATCCACCGCCGTATCGGGAATACATATCCAGCCGATACAATCCTTGTTTCTTTCGAAAAGCGGAGAGAGATTTCGCTTAAAAATCGGCTTCGGCTCGGCTTCGGCGGATTCATCGGATACGTCCGACGCTTCCGATCCCGAGCTTTCCGAGGTCGTTTCGCTCGATTCGCTTTCAATCGGCTTTCGCGTTATCGCCGCAAGGCTTTCAAAATCCTCGATTTCGGCATCACTGCGCATCACCGTGTCGGCTATCATAATGCAGGAAACAACCGTAATGACAAACAGCACCGCGATAAGAATGGGTACAGCCTTTTTGATCATTTTTCTCCCTCCTTAAGTATTTTTTGAGTTTTTTGCTTCAAGAAAAAGGTGCGACGTCAGATACAGAATCCGTCATCGCACCTTCAGACTTATTGGGAAACAATATTTCCGTTCGAATCGATGGTTACGCCCCAACTGCCTATTACGGCGCTATGCGGTTTGCTCTGTATTGCTTCCGCAAACACGTCGAGCACTTGCATATATCCGTTTTCATCCTTCTCCAATATGATCGGAGCCGATAAAAGCGTTTCGGTAAGCGTATTGGGAGCAACGGGCTGTTGATAATAATAGGTGTTGTTCTCACCCTTTATCCAACCCGATGCAAGAGCAATTTCGGGCATTTTCGACGGCTTGGGCGCGATATTGCCGTCGGCATCAACCCAATAGGACACCAATCTGACTCGAAGATAGGAATCGATATTGCCGGTGTTTTTAATCTTTATGCTTGTTTTTTGCACACCGTCAAATTCCTCGACAACCTTGCAGGAAACGTGTGCGGGCGTGAATTCGTTATCTATACGCTCGGTTTGTCTGAACATATAGGCAAGAACCGTTCCGCAGAGTATCAAAATCACCGCAAAAGAAGCAATCAACAGAACGCGGGATATTCGACGCTTATTCATTTTGATTACCCCCTTTGGTTTTTCTCAAGCGGACTGTTTCCGTTTAACCATTGATCTTTTTTTATGTCGCCGCTGAACACGACCGTCGTTCCGTCGGCACTTGCATGCGTGATGCTTTGTGCAGAATCATCGTGGCGCCAAGACCAATCGTTTTGCTGGGTTATGGTGTATTCGCCCATAGGAAGCTGCTTTATGGTCGCAGTTCCGTTTCCTACGATGGTTGCGTAATAAATCTCTCCCGTCGCGTTGTTTTTCACCTCGTACACGTATACCTGCGAGACGTCGGTTGCATTTGTACGGACGATCGTCAGATCGCTTGCAAGAGGCTCGAATTTCGCGTAATAGGTGGCGGCTTTCCAAACCTTATCGTTCGGAATCGTGAGGAAAAGCGAAGCGTTCGAGGTTACAAGCTGTGTGCAATCGCGGTCGGAATACCAGCCGACAAAGCGATATCCCTCGTTTGCCGTCGCGGTGGACGAAGCACCCGTTCCCGATAAAACCTTAACGTCGGTATACGTGGGATTCACGTAACCGCAGTCGTCGGGACCTACTACCTCGTAATTGATCCTTACGGTTTTTTCGGAATAATATACGTTTATTACGTTATTTATGGGATTTTCGGCATCGTCCTCACCGATCACGCAAGAGCTGATCGATGACAAGGTGTAATTCTCGATCGACGGAGGATTGGTTGCCGTAACAACCCTTCCGTAATACTCACCGGGAGTAATTACGTCGGGCGATTTCAAAACCGCAAGCGTGTCTTTGTCTAAATACTGTATTTTATAAGGATATTTATTCCTTTCGTAATACAGCTTGATTTCAAGACCCTCTCGGATAATGGTACCGTTAACCGTTCCGTCGGTAAGATTGGTTGCCGCGCCGTTTACGATAGCGTGATCATAGGTAAAGCCCTTTAATCTGAGCGGATCGACCTTGATCACTTCACCTATCGTACCGATATCGCCGTAGGAGGTATGCTCGACGTAGCTCTCACCGTCGGTGCTTCTGACGTAGTGAGTTACGTTATACACGCCTAAAGTATTGTCTTTTTTATAATAAAAGACGATTTCGTTTACAGCGCCGTCCGTGCCGTTCAGCACGAGCGTCTTCTGATATTTGTCGGGGGAATAATCCTGAATGTAGACAAACTTTTCGGTAACGATTGCATAGACGTTGTTTGCTACAACCTTCGGAGAAATAAGGTCTTTGCCGTTTTCGTCAACGTAACGAACCGTATAAGGAACCTTATCCTTTGCGACGTAGACAAAATCATAAAACATACCCGTTTCCGATTGTGTAACGTCCATTGTCAAGGAATGGCTGGGAGTCAGAGGGAAATACCCCTCTCGGTACCCCTCGTACAGCTCCGCGCTGACCTTGGCATTAAAGGTAACCGTGGTACCCGCAAGAGCAGAGCCTTCGGTCGTTTCTGCAATTTGGGTTTTCGTTCCGTCGCTGTTTTGAACAACGTAACGAACCGTATAGGGAACGAGCACCTCCGCGCTCCACTTGGCGTATATATCCGTATCCCTTACTACAACGGAATGCTCGAAATCCCACATCTTCTCGGTATCGCCGTCCATATAAAACCAGCCGACGAACTCATAGGGCTTATTCTCGGGAATAGGCAACGTAAAGTCTTGCTGGAAAACCTTGTGTCCGTGCAATACGGGGTCGGGCTGCTGACCGTCGGGAAGGACGGACTCGCCAAACGTACCGTCATCGTGCTTTTCCTTATAGATATTTACCTCATGGGTAACAAGCTCCCACTTGGCGTAGAGCGTCATATTCGCCGCAGGCATTTTCATTTCCGAAAGGTTCACCTGTTGACCGGTGCATTCGGGGTTCAGATACCAGCCGACAAAGCGGCGTGAGCCTTTTTCGTATTCATCGGGGAATTCGGGCGTATAATTTTGGAACTGCGCAAACGACTCTTCGTATAAAAGTGATTCGGTTCGCACACACGACGCGCCGCTGTAAAATTCCAGATTGAAGGAGAGGCGGTCGTAATAAAACTTCGCGCCGTTAAATTTGCTGCCGGTATCGGTGGATTTGCTGTCGTTGAATTCAAATCCTTCAATTTCAACAAATTCTTCCTTGGTAACAGTGATCGACGAACCGCCTTTCAGCGTAACCGCATATAGCTCTTCATACTCATTGCTGTTAAGCATTTGTCCGTAATATCTGGCGGTATGCGTGGTTGAGCCGCTTTGCGAGTCGGCGTAGTAGGTCATATTTTTCGCAGGCATTACGTCCATAAAAGAGGTCCAAGGGCTTCCGCCGTTTTGTTTTTCGGACCAGAAGAACGTATTCTTTTCGCTTATTTCCTTGAAGCGTACACGAATGTCTGCGCCCCATTTATCATAAATCGTTCCAAGGGTTGCGCCGTTACTTCCCTCTTTCTTGAACGTCATCGTGAAATAGGTTCTGTCAAAATAGACGTTCATAACGGTTGAACCGTCGGCGGCAACCGTTACGGTGTCGGATTTAACAAGCGTCCATTTACTGCTGTCATAGCCCTCGAAGTTATTTATTCGACAAGAATCGCTGTGTTGGTGCTGAATGCAGGCATAGCATTCGGCTGTGTGCGTATGCAAAGATTTACTGCAATCAAGCACGTAACAACCTTCATCAAGGCTATGCTTATGCGATGCGGAAGTTTTTCCGCACGTATAACAAGCGTCTGTGTGCGAATGATTACATCCAAACAGACAAGACCAATCGTGAGTATGCGTACATTTTATCGTACAGCCGGAGGTAGTATGATTGTGATCTTTCACTTCACAATTTAGTTTATAACAATTTGATTCTATACTGTGCGCATGTGCTTCGATCCCGCAAATATACGTACATCCGCTTCCGTGCGTGTGTTGCTGAAGGCCGCAGATATATCCGCCCGTGCCGTAGGTAAGCACGGTTCCCGGCTTAACCTCCAAAACCTGAGATTCTATATAGGAATAGCTCTCATCGTTGGGGTTTTCGCCCCAAAATGCAATTCTGACCTCGGCGGTGGGATTCTCTTTCCAGATAGCCTTGTAGACCCTGTCCTCTGCAGGAACGGTATCGGGTAACACGTCGGCAATACCGTCGCCCGTGCCTGAAGAAATATCGTCCCAGCCGACAAAGCTGTATCCCGGTCGGATCGGTGTACCGATATTATCGGAAAGCTTCGTTCCGTAACGTGCATAGGTCGAATAGACGCCGTAACCGCCGTCAAGCTCGATGCGCGTTATGTAGTACAAACGGTTGAAACGCACCTCGATTCTCGTGCTTCCGTTCGCCGCGATAGTCGGGGTGTCGTGAAGAAGCTCATACATACCCTCATAGGTTGCGGTTTTAAGAGGAACCTTACTGCCTGTTAAGCCCGTAAGCGTTTCTGTGCTTTGGAAGGTATAACCGTCGTCCTCTACGTTCTGGAAATACACGTCGATATGATATTCGACGTCGGTAGGCTTATAGTAAACCGTATAAGTAATATTTTCGGTGCCGACGACTTCGTCGATGATCAACGAGTCCTGACGTTCCTCCTGATAATAAGGCTTATAACCCTGTACCGTCGGGAAATCGACGGTAACGCTCAATGCTTCGTTTTTCAAAACCTTTGCAACGAACGGGTTTGCCGCCTCCTCGCCGTTTTCGAACAGATAGCGTACCGTTATATAGCGGTATTCGTCGTCCTCGGCGGCGGGGGTTGCGTTATACGCAGATCTCAAAGCATAGGATTCTGTCTGAACGTAAGGCTCCATTTTTATACGGATAGCCTCTCCGACAACAGATTTCGAGCCGGACTTGGTAATGCAACGGATATCGGCTTCGAATTCATCCTCAAATGCATTCACCAGCAAGCCTGCCGTAACGGTGATCTTCTGCCGAGTCTGACCGTATATATCGATCCATTCGTCATCGATTTTAATCTGCCACTGATAATCGATTTTTCCCTGCAACGAGGTACCGCACGTCAGCTCCACCTCGTCGTATGCGGACATCACAACCGAAGAAACGCTGTTTCCGTCCGCGTCAAAAACCGCATTTACGGCGGTATTGTGGATAGTTATAGATTCGCCCAAGGGACGATTTACGTTATCCTGATATATCCACGGGTATTCTTGTAATTTTTGGGGTAGCGTGTGGCTCGGAGCGGCGGTTACCTTATACCATAAGTCTCCCTTTGCAGAGAGATAATAATTGGTGATAACGAGCAGTAAGCCCGAAGGAACGTCGGTTTCCGATACAAATTCGCACTCGGTTCCCCAAGGGTTGTTTACCTTCTTCGGATCATCGGTGATCGGAATGGGAAAATAATCGTTGATTTCGGCAGTATTGCCTATATCTGCACCGTAGTTTACAAATTCATCCGAATTTCCATCGGTGCTCAGAGCGACAACGGCGCCCAACGGAGATATGCCGATCAGCATCGAAAGGCACAGCACGAGCGAAATAATTCTTTTGTTCATAATCCGTTATCCCTCCTTTGCCGCAACCGAATTCCAAGCGGCTTCGGGATTTTCAAAGCCGCCCGACTGTACAACGGCAGCACGGAGCTTTATGGATATTCCCGTCATCGATTCGATTTCACTCTTTGTGATACGATCGCTGACCTCAATCCTTCCGCCCTCGGCAATGATGTCAACGTTATTCAGCGCGGAGTTGGGTGCTAATTTACGGTAATACACGTAGGCTCCGTTTTCCGAAGCCAGCAGAGTCCAGCCCTCCGCAATGCGCCATTGCATTGCCGTTTTGCCGTTATTTACAATAAAAAACGTATAATTGTCGGTCGTCTGCCACTTCGAAGATGCTTCCACCTCGACAAATACGTAGGTTTCCGCTTCGCTGCCCGAAAAATCCACCGTTGCCTTTTTGGTCAGGTCAACGCCCGGAATAATCATCAGCTTGTTTTCTTCATAAAAATCACCTGTTTCGGACAGTGTCAAATCGCCGAAGGTGATAACCCTTGCGGCGTCGCTGCCCGATTCGGTGGTGATGTATTTTGCGTATAATCCGCTTGTTAAATGAGCGGAAAACAAAGTAAGGCAAAACAGAATAGCGGCAACGCACATAGGAATATTGACTTTTGCTGTTTTCGTATGCTTAACAAGGCGTTTTTCCTCGCGGCTTGCCATTATCCGTTCACCTCTTTCCCTAATTTATTGTTCCTGCTTCAAGCGGTTAATTTCATCAATGATTTTTTGCCGTTCCTCGTCATCCTTCTTTTTCTCGTTTCTGCGAGGAATCTCGATAAGCGCCACAGCGGCGGCTATAATACAGATCGTGCCGATAGGAGTTTTCAGAAATCCTACAATTCTTCCCGCAAACGGAATCCAAAACAGGACCTCGCCCTTCACAGCCGAAGCGTTGATAGGCTCGTCCGCCGATTCGTTTGCGTCGCCCTTGGTCGTTATGATTTCGCCGTCTATGCTTATAATTCTGTGAACGACAAGGGTGTTTTCATCCTGAAAAACCACGATATCCTTCGGCTTATAATCGTCGGTTTCTTTTACTATAATAAGGTCTCCCTCGGAAAATTCGGGCTCCATACTACCCGAAAGGACCACAGCCGCGCCGTATCCGAAGGGCATCGGAAGCTGATTGCCGACAAGACTGTTTGCGTTGGCAAGATATACGTTCACGCCGAGCATCAAGCCGCAAACGACTATCAAGAGCCATCGAAGCACGTCTTTTATATTAATTTTGAATTTGCCGAACTGCTTCAATTTTTATCTGCCTCCGCATTTTCGCGTCTTTTCTCTCTGATCTGAAAGAAAAGGAGGAACGCCATCATCGCAAACGAGCTGACCGCAAGCGTGATCCACAAAGCGAGCTTGGTATTGTCTCCCGTCTGCGGGGGTGTAATGCCGCTGTCATCATCGGGATCGCTGTTCTCGGTAGCGGTGGTTTTTATAACTATGGTAAATATCAGATCCTGCTCCGTGGCAAGATTACCGAGCGCCGTATCGAGCTCGTCCTCTCCGCGTTCGAAGGGCCAGGTCCAATCAAGCGTATAATAGGTGTATTTTCCCGCGCCGAGCTTTCCGCCATCCTCTGCGGCATCAAGCGAAGGAACGCTTGCATACTCCTCTTTGCCGCCTACGATCCATTTGCCGTCATAGCGGTTCAATCTCGTGCTGACGGGGATCTGAATATCTGCGGGCGTAAAGTATGCGTCTACCTCGACGTTATACTTCAAAGCCACGTCGCCCGTGTTCTTCAGCTTGAAGGTATAAGAATTTTCGGTGCCGGGTGCGATAAGCTTATCGCCGTCATCGCCGTTTACCGTAACGACCGCCTCGCCGTTAACGTAGGAAACGCGGAAGATTTCCACCTTCGTATCGGTGCTCCACACCGTTTGCTCGTCGCTCGCCTCAAATCCGGGATTTGTTTGCGATATTTCCTGTGAAGCATCGGAAACGGTACCCTCGCCCGACTGCTCTCCCGACTCGTCGCCGTTTTCGGCAGATTCCTGATCTGCATCGGACTGCTGTGCAGAGCCTGCTTCCGAGCTGTCGGGGCTGTTGTTTCCGCTCACAGCGTCCTCGGATACCAAGGGGATCGCGCCCTCGTCATCCAAAAGAAAGCTGTCGAGTCTGCTGACAAACGCAATGCTTGTCGCCGCAACGCAAACGAACAGAATAAGAACAGACAGCCATATCCATTTCGTTTTGCCGTTATTCGTTTTTGTCATAGGACGTCTGCACCTCCGTTCTGTATAAGTATCTCTTCCGAGCTTATCAACAAGCGAAAGTCTTTCGCGCATTGATAAATTCGGAATGTCGCCGCTCAAGCCCCGCCACGAGAGGCTTGAGCGGATTATTCATTCTAAATAAGTAAATCGGTAAATCGCTAAAAAATTAGTCGATCTGAGTTACAGAGATTTCAACCTTGATGTCGATCTTGAGGTCTTCTGCAACTGCTCTGTCACCAAGAACGGTATCCTTCTTGTCGGTCTGGTTGTTTTTAGTGCCGGTAGCATCTTCAAACGCCCAAGCCCATTCGAGATCGAGGTTAGTATCGTCGCCAATGGTGGAGAGGTCTTTGTTGGGAGCGTACTGTGCGGTTTTGTCTTCGAGCTTATCGTTGATTGCAGCAGCAAAATTAGCTGCACTGTCATAATCAAGACCGCTGATCTTATCAGTGCCAACGGTGATTACGATAGGACAATAGAAATCGCCGTCAACAAGCCAGTTGCCGGAAACGGAAACGGTCGCTTTAACAGCTACTTCAACAGCAACCTCGGGAGTACCAGTGATTGCGATATTAGCAATCTTGCCGGATGTACCGGGAGCCATTACGTCGTCGCGGTTTGCCGTACCTTCGGAGCTAACGGAATAGTCGCCGGTGAAGGTTGCGGTAGTATCGTCGGTTTTGTAATCGGTGGTGAACAGGTCAAAGTTTTCTGCCTTGATGGTAACGCCCCACTTAGCAACGCGAGCGGAGTCGGATGCTTGACCTTCGGTTACGTACTTTGCGAAGGTGCCGGAAATAGCACAGGTGGTAAGGAGAACTGCTACCAAAAGACCGGAAGCAAGTCTCATCATTCTGTTTTTCTTCATAGTAGAAAAACTCCTTTCATAATTGGCCTTTTCAGGCTTTTTAAAATTCTTCCCCTCCGGGAAAGATAGTGTACCGGGCATTCGAACGAATTACCCATCCGCAGAGAATGCCGCGGCATTATATATCATCCCCGGACGTGGCTTCCGAAGGAAGAATATACTTAATCGTTGCCCTAAAAGCTTCGAATACAAGCTTTTAGGAAATCAAAAGCACCGCCTGTATCTCGTGCCTTTGATTGCCGTATATCCGCTTGGGATAGATAGGCATAAATGGATTTCTATACTGCTTAAACGGGATTATTCCTCGGTCGTTTCCTCGGTCGTTTCCTCGGTCGTTTCCTCGGTTGCTTCCTCGGTTACAGCAGCTTCGCTCTTTTCTTTTTCTGCCTTTTAGGCTCTCAAAGCCACGAGCTCGGCAAGAAGCGCAACGGTGTCCTCTTTTTTGCTCTTTTAGTAAAT
>JAGBWF010000157.1 GCA_017629895.1 Clostridia bacterium | reverse complement strand
TATCTCAAGCTCGTCAGCGAGGGCTGTGATTATACCTCGACCGGCAAGACTCTTCCCGGCTATCTCGATAAGGATAAGTACCTTACCAATGGCGAAAACCTTAAGGTTTACGGCAAGGGAAGCTGGACCGGCTACAAGGTAGAGGGCGCACCCGTTGAAATCGTTGTCGATCTCGGCAAGGTGGTAAACAAGCTTTGCGAATTCCGCATTACCTGCTATTCCAACAACCTCGGTCAGCGCTATCTCCCGAGCGCAGTTACCTATTCGGTAAGTAACGACGGCAAGACCTATACCGATATCGGCAGAGTATTCGGCGTAATGTCCGGTCAGAGCATATACGATTTCCCGCTTATGTTCGATAACACTCTTTCTGCAAGATACGTTAAGTTCACTCTCCACGATACTCCCAGCAAGGGCTTCGTTATCGAGGAGGCGGCAGTTTATGCCTGCACCGCAAATCAGGACAAGGCTTCCTGGTACAAGCAGCCGATCAGCTTTGAAACCGAAACCAAGCCTTTTGCGAAGGTTTCCAAGGACAAGGTAAATCTTATCAAAGGCAACATTCAGCAGATATTCATTCCCGAACACGTTACCGGCGTTCTTTCCGATAAGCTTTCCGAGCCGAACACCCCCGTTCTTACCGACGGCAAGAAGGCTACCGCAAACGATATCCACAACGGTCAGTTCTATAAATTCCAGTGCTCTGCGGCACCTATCGAGTTCTACTACGATATGGGCGATGTCGCGGCAGTTTCGGAATTCAACGCACAGTTTACCCACCATATGCCTTGGGGCGTAGCGGCTCCCTATAAGGTATTCGTATATCTTTCCGAGGACAGCGAAAACTGGTACAGCGCAGGCTATGCAGAGGTTAATCCCGAAAAGGATGAATGTATCGTAGACGCTTCGCTCAAGCTCAGCAAGCCCGTAAAGGCAAGATACGTTAGCTTCTATATGTTCGCTTGCAGCTGGATCGGCGTAAGTGAGCTCGAGGTTATGGGCACCACCTCTACCGACGGCGCAAAGGCGCTTGCCGAAAGCGGTCTTCCCACCAAGGAGGAATCGGCACTCGGATATTACAAGCCCAACGAAGATGTTCTTAATGGCGCGAAGGATCTCTGCCTGCTTTACCACGGCAAGAACATCACGCCTTATACCGAAGACAACATTCTTCCTTATCTTGCATACGTCGATACCGAAGGCAACATCAAGGACACTATGTTCGACAGCTTCCTCTTCCTTTTGAGCGGCGGCTTCCCCTCCGGTAAGGGCGGCAGCCAGGGCTACACTCAGGAGGACATCGAATGGGTTGTAAACGACCTCTTCGTAGAGGGCGAAAACATTCTCGCACTCGAAAAGGTTGCAGGCGAGGTTAAGCAGGCACTCGGATTGGACGAGGATTTCAAATACGGCTTGACGATCGCAGTATATCAGGCATATCCCGGCGATCCCGATCTCAACAAGCGCATAAAGGGTATTAAGGATCAGATCGCGCTCTTCGAAAGCAAGTTCAATCAGTACGACTTCAAGAACATCGAGCTTGTAGCTTACTATTGGTTCGACGAAGGCGTTTACGATGAAAACAACGAGGTTAAGCTCGTTCAGGCTATCGCAGACCACGTTCACGGCAAGGGACTCGATTTCTTCTGGATTCCCTGGTTCTGTGCATCGGGTATCGATAGCTGGCAGGATCACAAGTTCGACGTTGCGTGTATGCAGCCCGGCTACGTATTCAGAGAAGAGGTTCTCGACAGCCGTATGGAATCTGCGGCAGAGATCGCCAAGTATTTCGGTATGGGTATCGAAATCGAAATCGGCTCTCAGGCGTTGAGCAGTCCCAAGCTTTACCAGCGTTATATCGAATATCTTACCGCAGGCGCAAAATACGATTATATCAAAGATTGTGTCCATATGTATTATCAGGAAATCATGATATACGGCAACGCGGCAAGATCTGGCGACGAAAAGATGAGATTGCTCTATGATTACACTTATATGTTCATCAAGGGCACGCTTCCCGCAACGCCCGAAGCACTCGAAACCGTTAAGGTAGAGGGCAGTGCGAACACCCTTATCAGCGGAACGATTATGGAAGAGGTTCTCTCCTCCTACACGTTCGATCTCGTATCCGCTCCCGAGGGAGGCACGGTAGCGCTCGGCAACGACGGTACCTTCGTATTCTTCCCCAATAAAGATTTCAAGGGCAAGACCTCGTTCACCTATACCTACAACGTAGGCTTGGGCGATTCCGAGCTTTGCACCGTGGAAATCGAAGTAAAGTAAAGCGAAAAACAATAAAATAAATCCCCGATAAAAAGACGGTGTACTTGCGATTATTTCGTAGGTACACCGTTTGTTTTATATTCTTTTTTGGGTTAAAGCGTCGGTTTTGCGCTTAGACTAATATTCCTCGGAATAGAGCGAAACCGCTATTTCGGGGTAGCCCGAATTGAACTGCTTTGCTTCGACGAAGCAGAAAAGATTGAGCCCGCGGGAGATAAGCATATTCGCCAGAGTCGATTCGGCACGCGGAAGCGAACCGATAACCGTACCGTCCACGCGCTTTGCCGAAAGCACGCCGTTTTCCTTACCGTCGGCGCGCTCGATCGCAAGCCTTTCGTTAAGGTCTAAGCTTTCGTAAAGCTCGCCGATAAAGCTGTCGGGGAATACGTCCTGAAGCAGAAAGAGTCCGATAAACGCGCCTTTATGAAATTTATAATAGGCGAAAAGCTCGTGCGTGAGCAGCTTATGATTTTCAAGCAGGCTGACGGTTATCGGGTAGAGCGATTTATCGGGCTTCATGGCAAACCTCCGCGTTTTTTTAGATTATAACGCGGAAAACTTCTCTTGTCAATCGAAAATCGGAAGACAGAGGGTGTGCTCGCCTTTTTCGACAGAGATGGGGAAGACGGCGTCTTCGTTGTCGAAAAGCGCTTTTTTGTGCGTGCGCGAGGCAGAGACGTGAAGATGCGCCCCGCCTAAAGCTATATCGGCTTCGTATTCGGCGAGCGGACGAGCCGATATGATCGTGTTGCCGCCGAGCTTTAGCCCGTAAACGTGCTCGAAAAATATGCGGTAATACCACGATGCCGCGCCCGTATACCAGCTCCAGCCGCCGCGCCCCGCAAATTCTCCGCTGTAAATATCGGCAGAGACGGCGTAGGGCTCGTTTTTGTATTTTTCGGCAAGCGATTTATCTGCCGAGCGCAACGCGGGGCTTGCGGCATCGAGGATGAGCATAGCCTCGCTTATTAAGCCGCATTTCAGGCAGGCGAGTGCGCCCCAGAGCGCGCCGTGGGTATACATGCCGCCGTTTTCGCGTATGCCTGCAACGTATCCGCGGATATATCCGACTCTTGCTTCGCCGTTTGTGAAGGGAGGCGAAAAGAGCTTCAATATCCTGCTTTTGCGGTCGTAGAGCTCGGAAAAGGCGGTATTAAGTGCTTTTTTCGCTCTTTCTCTATCAAGCCCCGCGAAAACCGCAAAGGCTTGCGAAAGGATATCGATCTCGCATTCGCGACAGCCCTTTATGCCGATGAATTTGCCGTTATCGCAAATCGCACGGGCGTAGCGGTCGCCGAAAAAGGCGTGCTTTTCGATATTTTCGCGAAAGCGACTTATATCATCTCTTAAAGAAAGCGCCGTTTCGGTATCGCCGTTTTTCTCGATTATCGGCAAAAACGCCTCTGCCGCGACGATATAGAGCATTGTCGAAAAAACGCTTTCGCCGACACCCTTCGCACCCACGAGCGAGAAGGCGTCGTTCCAATCGCAAGAGCCCATAAGAATGAGCCCGTGCGCGCCGACACGCTTCGCCGCCTTAAAGACGCGCAGACAATGCAGGTAAACGCTTTCCTTTATTGCGCTCAGGCTCGGGGTTTCATAGCGTTCGTTCGCCTGTCCGAGAGGAGATGAATCGAGATAGTGCACCTCGACGTCGAGAAGCGAGCGGTCTTCTGTTTTTTCGATATAATCTGCAACGACTATCGGCAGATAAAGCAGGTCGTCGGAGCATTTGCTCTTTATTCCGCTGTTTGCTCGGTTTATACGGCGGGTATGCCACCAATGCATAACGCTTCCGTCGAGATATTGGTGGGCAGAGCAACGGATTATATGGGTTCTGACAAGCTCGGGCGAGGAGTAGATAAGCGTGAGGCAATCCTGAAGCTGATCGCGGAAGCCGTATGCTCCGCCGCTCTGATAGAACGAACCGCGCGCAAAGAAGCGGCAGGCGGCAACCTGATATGGCAGGTGCGTATTCATAAGAGCATCGTTTAGCTTGCTTTCGGTCTTGAATTTGATTTTCGGGAGCATCGATTCGGCAAAAGCGCGCGCTTCTTTCGCGGCGGTATCGAACAGCTCTGGGGAGACGCGCGATATAAGCTCCTCTGCACCTTGAATTGTCGTGCAGGCGCCGAGGAAGAAAAGTATTTCGCAGGAACTGTGCTTCAGAGCGGAATTATCTGCATCCGCTTCGCCGCCGCAAACTCCTGCAAAGCAGTGCCCCTCGGGGAAGCTCATTCCGAAAACGCTTTTAAAAACAAGAGCTCTGTTGCCGTGCGCCGAAAATTCGGTCATATCTATACCGTTTTTCGCGCTTACCGTATTGCCGCTAACCGCTTCGATGCAAAAGCGTGTTTCTATCGGGTTATCGGTGTGATACCGTACTCTCATAAGCTTGATTGGGTATTTCGGGTGGACGGTAACCGAAAGCGTGTATTCGGCTTCGCAAACGCTTCCGCGGTAGGTCGCAACACCCTTTTCGTATACGACGGTATGCGATATCGCGCAGAGGTCATAGAGCCTGCCGTTGACGTTTGCAAGCAGGCGTTCGCCGTTATCAAGCGTGCTTTTGTCGCCGTAGAAGGAGCAAAGCCTGCGCTCGCGCGCGTTGTCGAAGAAGGTGTATCCGAGGCTCGATTGGGTAACCACGGCAGAAAATCTGCGCCCTGTCAGTATATAGGAATAGGGCGAATCGGGCAGGGTGGATTTATCAACCGTAAAGCCGTTTTCGGTGAAATATCCGTGCTTCAGGCGGATAGCACCCTCGCTTATTGTCGGAGCCGCGCTTATTATCGGCTTCGCGCCGATTGCGCCGTTGCCCGTGTTTAATAAAAGCGGCTTGGGCTCGGAAGAGAAATCGTAATAAAACGCGGCGTTTCTTTGCATTGCCGAAAACAGCGAATCGTCTATTTCGTCTCTGCGGAGAATGAAGATGCCGCCGTTTGCGCCGAGATAGCGAGAAAGACGGCTTGCCGCGCAACGCTCGCGCACCGCCCTTTCGGCAGGTCGGTTATATTTGTCGCCGTCGTCGGTAACGAAAACGAGCTCTGTGCGTATGCCTGCAGAGCAAAGCTCCGAAAAAGCCGAAAACAGCGAATCGGTTCGGCTCACCGCGAGCTCGCTTACCAGAACGAGAAGCATCGGATAATCGCCCGAGATTCCCTTGCTCCAAAGCGAATTTATGCTGTGCGGCGAAAGTGAATCGCTTTTTTTGGCGCCGTAATTATAAAGAACGTAGGGCAGAATTTTATAAAGCAGAGGACTTTGAGGCGGCGGAGTATAGTCGCCCTTTTGGCTTCTTGCAATCGCGATGCTTTTTTCGCATTCACCCTTGGTATCACCGCAGGCGATAAGAAAGCTTGCGCGGCCGCCCTCGGTGTTTTCGGCGCGGACAAGGCATATCGGGTCGATACAGGCGCCGGTTTTGTTATCGGTTTCAAGGCTTGCGAGGTCGCCGATTTCGGTAAGAAAAGCGGTTTTTATATTTTCACGGCTTGCGAGGAAGGAAAAACGTGCGTCTTCATCGCGCAGGGCGACGGCGAGCGAAAAAATATGCCGTCCGTCGAGTCCGCTTCGGCGGTGAAAATAGAGGATTTTCTTTTGCTTGTCATATTCACTTTCGATAAACAGCTTCGAAAAGGATATATGAGAAAGATATTTTTTCTCGGCTTGCAGAATCGGCTCGAAGGCGAGGGTTATATCGTAGCGTAAAATCGATTCGGCGCGAGTCGATACGACGAAGCAGTTACAGCCCCTTGCGAGAGACCAACGCACTCTGCCCGAGAAATTCTTGCCCGAGGAAATGTGCGATGCGTATCCGCTTCCGCGCTCGAAGCTGCAAGCCGTCCCGCCGTGCATTTCGGTGCAGCCGAAGCTTTTCCCCTCGCGTTCGAAGAGCACCGTTGGGGTGAAGCGGCGGTCGGATACCGAAAATTTCGTATAAGCAAGCGCTCTTTCGCCGCAAAACAGCCCGATATGCCCGACGCTCGTAACCGTAAGCGACAGATCACCGCGGGAGATAAGCGCACACACGGGAGAGGAAAGCGAGGGCTTTTCGGAAAGCGCGCGAGAGGGGAGAGACGGTGCTTTTTTGATTCTGAAATCGGAATTGCCGTTTTCGAAGATATGCGCGTCTGTCGGTATCTTTTCCTGCAAAAGCTCGCTCGCGGCGGCGGTAAAGGGGTCGGACATAAAGCGTTTTATGAAAATATTGTTCTTTATCGCGTTCATCACGGCGATAATGCTCATGCCGATATGGTGAGCCATATAGCTTTTAACGCAAAGCCCTTCGCGCTCGACGCTCATATCGAGCGCCTCGTAAAGACCGTATCTGCCGTAAAGCCCGCGGTTTTCAAAGGCTTTCAGGTTTTTTATAGCGGAATTGCCGAGAAAGCAGAGCGAAAGATAGGTCGAGTAGGGAGAGACGGTATGCTCGCTTTCGGTGATTCTGCGCAGTGCGAGTGCGGGGATACCGTTTGCCTTATACTGATAGTGCATTTCGCTGTCGAAGGAATAAAACCCGCTTTCGCTTATCCCCCACGGCGACGATTCGGCACGCTGAAGCATAAGCGCGACTGCGATGCTTTCATAGATAAACGAATCGCGGTAGAGGGGGAGGAAGAGCTGGGGCATAAGGTATTCGAAGGCGGTGCCCGACCAGCTCATCATTCCGATATAGCCCTTTTGATTTGTAAGCGTGCGGTTGAGCGCATGCCAGTGCTCCTTTGGCAAAATATGGCTCGCAACGGCGTAATAGGAGGTCAGCCGCGCTTCGCTCATAAGCATATCGTAGCAGTTTTTGTCGGGCAAGACTTTCGGGTCGATACCGATGCGTAAAAGAGCCTTTCGCTTGTCGTAAAAGACCGAAAGGTCGGTTTCTTTAATAAGCCTGTCGGTCTGCGCGATGATTTCGCCTATACCCGCGTTTTCGGCAAGATAGTCGTAGAGTCCTTGGCGGAGTGCGACGAGCATCGAAACGAAATTGCCGCTGTCTACCGCCGAAACATAGCAGTCTCCGAGCACCGAAAGCGTTCTGATATCATACCAATTATAAAGATTTCCGCAATGCTTTTCGAGGCGTTCGACCGTATCCAAGCATAGCGACAGCCGATTTTGAAGCTCGTTTGTCGTTATATCGCCGTTGTCGCGTGCGGCGAGAAGCGAAACGAGGTAAAAGCCGATGTTTGTCGGTGAGGTGCGGTAGGCGGTATCGTATACCGGCGAGAGCTGTATATTATCGGGAGGCAGGTGGTTGGTTGCCGAATTAACGTTGTCGAGATAAAAGGCGACCATATCGGAGCAATGAGCCGAAAGCAGTCTTTTTTGCGGCTCGGTAAGGCTCGGGACCACCTCGAGACCTCCGCCGAGAGAGCGCGAAAGCGAAATCGATACGAGGGGATACACGAAGAACAAAAGTCCCGAAAGCCGAACGAACGGAGCGCGGGCGAGGGCGAGCAGCATAAAGCCGATAAGTGCAGAAAACGCGCCGTCGAGAACGTATTTTCCAAGCGAGGAGGAGAGCCTTTCTGCTTGTGCGGCGGTTGTCCATTCAAGCGTTTTTTTGCGGGTTACGAGTCTTATGCAGGCGAGACACAGCGCGTTTAAGGCAAGCATTGCGCGGCGGGCACAGGAGGATATTTCGAAGAAAAGGCGGGACAGCGTTTGCCTTAGCAGAGAATAGGATTTCGAGAAAAAGCGCATCGGAGCAAAGGGTGCGTGGGAGAGGGCAAAGCGCAAAACCGCTATCACGCTCGGGAGGAGAAGCTCGGAAAATGAAAGCAGAAAGACTGCGGCACCGCTGTTTTTTATAAAGGATGCGCAGATCAGAGCAAGCAGAGTGCAGGCGGGCGAAAGGTGGCGCGCCGCTGTAAGAAAAACACGCAGCTTTGCTCTTCTCGGCAG
>JAGBWF010000156.1 GCA_017629895.1 Clostridia bacterium | reverse complement strand
GCTTTAAAAATATCGTCGGCGCGTTCTATCCGCCCAAAGCGGTTATTATCGACCCCGAAACACTTAAAACACTCCCTGCGCGCCAGATTTCCAACGGACTTGCCGAGGCATTGAAAATGGCGATGACAAGCGATAAGGAGCTGTTTTGCCTGTTCGAAAGCGGAAACGCGCTTGATCATCTCGAAACGGTTATCGAACGCTCGATACTTATCAAAAAAAGCGTTGTCGAGCAGGACGAACGCGAAAGCGGAATAAGACGCGTGCTTAATTTCGGGCATACCCTCGCTCATGCGATAGAAGCAGAAAATGCAATGAAAAATTATTATCACGGCGAATGCGTGGCGATAGGTATGCTGGCTATGTGCCGAAAAGAAGTCGGGCGAAGGCTCTTACCGATACTCGATTCGTTAAATCTTCCGAGCAGGCTCTCTTGCGGCGATATCGGAAAAATCATCGATGCGTGCAGACACGATAAAAAGCTCGAGGGCGATTATATAACAGCGGTCTACGTTGAAGAAATCGGCGAATACAAGCTTATTAAAATGCCGTTTTCGGAATTCGAAAAAACGATAAGAGAGGCTTTATTATGAAAAACAGCTTCGGAAATAATATTATCTTAACAATATTCGGCGAAAGCCACGGCAATTCTGTCGGCTTTGTGCTCGACGGTATCCCCGCAGGTATTTCGGTAAACGAGGAAAACATAAAATCGCTTCTCGATCTGCGCCGTCCGAGCGGAAGCATTTCGACCGCAAGAGCCGAAAACGATGAATTTACGGTACACAGCGGAGTTTTCAACGGATATACCTGCGGAACTCCGATATGCGTAACCATCAGAAACGCAGACGCGCGCTCCAAAGACTATACCGAAAAGGAGCGTCTTGCACGGCCCTCGCACGCAGACTATACCGCGCACGTTAAATACCGCGGCTACGAGGACTATCGCGGCGGCGGCCATTTCAGCGGCAGGATAACCTCGGCTATCGTTGCGGCAGGCGGAATATTGATCCCCGCACTCAATAAAAAGGGCATTTATATCGGTACGCATCTGAAATCGGTAGCAGGCGTTTCCGACCGTGAATTTCTCGATATCGAAAAGGATATAAAAAATCTCGCAGACGCTCGGTTTGCGGTGCTCGATATTTCGAAGAAGGACGAAATGGAAGCGAAGATTAACGAGGCTCGTGCTAACGGTGATTCGGTCGGCGGCGTGCTCGAAACCGCAATAGTCGGACTCGAAGCAGGCGTGGGCGAGCCCTGGTTCGATACTCTCGAGGGTATGATATCGCACGCGGTATTTTCGGTTCCCGCTGTAAAAGGGATAGAATTCGGTGCAGGCTTTGCCCTCTGCGATATGCTCGGCTCTCAGGCGAACGATGCGATTACTGTAACAAACGGACGAACAGAAACAAAAACCAACAATTCCGGCGGAATTAACGGCGGTATTTCAAACGGTATGCCGATAATATTCCGTACCGCGATCAAGCCGACTCCGACTATCGCGAAGGAGCAGGAGACAATAAATTATGTAAACAATGAAAACGCGGTTATTTCGGCAAGCGGCAGACACGATCCCTGCATAGCACACCGTGCGCGAATCGTTCTCGATTGTATCTCCGCACTCGTTGTTGCGGATGCCTTAGCAACAAGACAAGGAACGGACTGGTTGGCACTATGAAATACGGATTGATCGCAGAAAAGGTCGGACACAGCTTTTCTGCCGAGATTCATAAAAAGCTTTTCGGTTACGATTACGAGCTGAAGGCAATAAAAAAGGAAGAGCTCGATGCGTTTATGAAAGCAAAGGATTTTCTCTCCGTAAACGTAACGATTCCATATAAAGAGGCAGTTATACCCTATCTTGATTATGTAAACCCGATAGCAAACGATATCGGCGCGGTTAACACCATAGTAAACAATAACGGAGAGCTGCGCGGATACAATACCGACGCACTCGGTCTGACGGCAATGATACTGCGCTCGGGTGCCGAAATCAAGGATAAAAAGGTCTTGATTTTTGGCAGTGGCGGCACCTCTAAAACCGCGCTGTACGTCGTGAATAAGCTCCTTTGCAGAGAAGCCTATCGCGTTTCACGAAGCGAAAAAGAGGGGTGCATTACCTATCACGAGGCGTATGGCAAGCATAACGATGCCGATATAATAATCAATACGACTCCCGTCGGAATGTTTCCCGATACCGAGGGCACGCCTATCGAAATAAGCGAATTTAAAAAGCTTTCTTCGGTATTCGACGTGGTTTACAATCCTTTGCGCACAAGATTGCTTTGCGAGGCACGCGACAGAGGAATAATGGCTGTCGGCGGACTTTATATGCTTGTAGCGCAGGCGGCGTTTGCTGCCGAAAGGTTTGTCGGAAAAACGGTTGATAACAGCCGTATAGATGAAATCTACCGTGAGATGCTTCTGCAAAAGGAAAATATCGTTCTTATCGGAATGCCGCGCAGCGGAAAATCGAGCACGGGCAAAATCATCGCCGAAAAATCGGGCAGAATCTTCGTCGATACCGACGAGGAAATAATAATAAAAACCGGCAGACACCCAAGCGAAATCATAAGCGCAGAAGGGGAAGAAGTATTCCGCGATATAGAAGCCGACGTAATAAAAGAAATATCGCTTCGTCAGGGGCTGGTTATAGCAACCGGCGGCGGTGCAATCCTTCGCGGCGAAAATATAAAACGCTTAAAGCAAAACGGCAGACTGTATTTTCTTGACAGAGCGCTCGACTCGCTTACCGTTTCCGAGGACAGACCGCTTTCGAGCAGCTATGAACTTCTCGAAAAGCGTTATAACGAGCGATATCCGAAATATCTTGCGGCGGCAGATTGCGTTATAAAGGCTGTAGACGGCAAGGAATTGAACGCAAATGCAGTTATGGAGGAAATGAAATATGAAAATTCTCGTGCTTAACGGTCCAAATTTGAATATGCTCGGCATCCGCGAGCCCGATATATACGGAAAATCCACCTATAACGATCTTTGTGAGCTTATAAACGGATATGCCGTTAAAAAAGGAATAGACGTAGAGATTTATCAGTCCAACCACGAGGGAACGCTTGTAGACAAGATACAGCAGGCGTATAACGTCTTCGACGGTATTGTGATAAACCCAGCGGCATACACCCATACGAGCATCGCATTGCTCGATGCGCTTAAGGCTGTCGGTATACCCGCGGTTGAGGTTCATATATCCGACGTTTCCGCGCGTGAGGCTTTTCGACAGATAAGCTATATACGCGAGGCTTGTAAGGCTACGGTAAGCGGAAAAGGCTTTTCGGGCTATCTCGAGGCAATAGATATTCTTCTCGGTGAATAAAATGAAGGTTAAAATTTTTCCATCAAAGGCGAGCGGTGAAATAATGGCTCCGCCCTCAAAAAGTCTGTCGCATCGCGCTCTTATCTGCGGCGCACTGTCCGGCGAAAGTATGCTGTATAACGTTATAAACGGCTCGCTTTCTCAGGATATCGGCGCTACCGAGAATTGCCTTATGCATCTCGGTGCTAATCTTTGCGTTCGGGGCGAAACGGTGAAGATCGGCGGCTTCGATCCAAAAAAAGCAAAGCCCGAGGTCTGTCTCGATTGCGGCGAAAGCGGAAGCACCCTGCGATTTCTTATCCCGCTTTGTTTGCTTTCGGGCGAAAGAATAACCCTTGTCGGTGCGCCGAGACTGTTCGAACGGCCGCTGTCGGTATATGAGGACATTTGCAGGGAGCAGGGCATTGAATTTATCAAAACAAAAAGCTCTCTTACTCTTTGCGGTAGGCTGAAAAGCGGCTGCTACCGTGTGCGCGGCGATATCTCGAGCCAGTTTATAACAGGACTTTTGTTCGCACTGCCCTTGCTCGACGGTGTCAGTATAATCGAAATAGTCGGCGAGCTTGAAAGCGCGTCGTATATCGACTTAACGCTTCAAACCCTGCAGGCTTTTGGAATAAGAATCACACGGAACGCCAACCGTTTCATAATACTCGGTAATCAGCGCTATAAAAATACCGAATTTACCGTCGAAAGCGATTGCTCGAACGCCGCATTTCTCGAAGCGCTTTCCTTTCTCGGCGGAGACGTGAGCGTGCTCGGAATAAACCAAAACACGCTTCAGGGCGATTACGTTTTTAAAAGAATGGTTGCCGATATGGATATGGGCAGGCGAGAATTCGATCTTTCCGATTGTCCCGATCTCGCGCCGATACTCTTTGCCGTAGCCGCGGCAATGGGTGGAGCGACCTTTACGGGCACCGCTCGATTAAAAATCAAGGAACGCGACCGTGCAGGCGCGAT
>JAGBWF010000155.1 GCA_017629895.1 Clostridia bacterium | reverse complement strand
TGAATGAGCCCGTAGGTCTTTATGCTTTCGGCAAGAGCGGAAAGCTCGCAATCGTCGAAAACGCGTCTCGGCTGAAGCGGATTCGGTATAATATCGTCAAGCGCGACCAAAACCGTTTTTTCCTTTTTGTTATTACCCAGTATAAGAGAAATATCCATAATTGTAAACAACCCCAAAAAACAAAAGAATCTGCTTATATAATAGCAGATTCCGATGTCTTTTATTGTTGCTGTGTGTCAGTTGAAAAGCTTTTTTTGATAAAAATATTTAACTCCGTCTATTTCGCAAACCTCGCCGAGAGCATAAAATCCCGTTTCGTCGTAGACACGGAAAAGCTCACCGACCTCTCCGTATATTCCGCGGAGCTTCGAAAGCTTGATTTTCTGTCCCTGACGGAAAAGGCGGTTGAAGAATGCGTCCATACGCGCTTCCTTTATATCCATAAACATTTTTTCGACAGGGATAAGGTGCGAAAGAATTTCCTCGACCGACATATTGTTAAGATCGTCGAAAACTATCGCGTCCTCGCGCTTGAACACGCCTACCTCGTTACGCTCAAGCGAGCTCATAACCGCACCGCAACCGAGCTTTTCGCCGATATCGGCGCAAAGTGTACGGATATAGGTGCCGCGCGAGCAATGCACGTCGAGGAAAAATTCTCCCTCGCGCTCGATAGGCTCAAGGGAATAGATATTAACTTTTCTCGCCTTGCGCTCGACGGTAACTCCTTCGCGTGCAAGGTCCAAAAGCTTCACGCCGCCGACCTTCAATGCAGAATACATCGGGGGTGTTTGCATTATTTCGCCCTCGAATTGCTTTGCCGCGGCGGAAAATTCCTCAAAGCTCGGCAAAACGCCGATATGCTCGGAAAGAATCTCGCCGAGGATATCCTCGGTCGAGCTTGTCAGTCCAAGCTGTATGCCCGCGAAATAGCGCTTATCGTGATCAACGAGATATTCGCTTGCCTTTACGGCAGAGCCGATCATTATCGGCAAAACGCCCGAAGCCATAGGGTCGAGCGTGCCGCAATGCCCTATTCTTTTTTCCTTTAAAAGCCAGCGGAGCTTCGAAATGCAGTTGTGTGAGGTGATGCCTACCGGCTTGTCGATAATTATAATTCCGCTCGGTGTGCTCATAGCTCTATCTCCGAAAACAGCTTTCTGACAATATCGAGCGCCTGCTCGAAGCTTCCGTTATACGAAAAGCCTGCCGCGTGGTAGTGTCCTCCGCCGCCGAATTGCTTTGCAAGCTCGGCTACGTCGATATCGGCGTTGCTGCGCATCGAAACCTTTATTCCGCCCGCTTTTTGACGGATAACGGCAGATGCGAGCACCCCTGCGATCTCACGCGGGATAGAGTTGATGCAATCGAAATCCATCTCGTTCGCACCGCACTCTGCAACCTCTTCGGGCGTGATAGCGACTATTGCAAATCTTCCGCCGCGGAGAAGCTCCAAATTTTTATACGCGAACTTTGTCAGCGCAACCTGCGAAAGCGTTTTGCTTTCGAAAAGGCGACGGTTGATTTCGGCGAAATCGATGCCAAGCTCGAGACATTTTGCCGCGATAATATGCGTTTCTGGCTTGGTGGCGTCATAACGGAAGCCGCCGCTGTCCGAGCTTATCGCCGTATAAAGGGCGGTTGCGATATCGTAATCGAGCTCAATACCCATTTCCTGCAAGAGCAGATAAATTATTTCGCCGCAGGCAATTCTGTCGCTCATAACGAGAAGCCTTTCGCAATCGACGGTGTTTACCTTGTGGTGATCGATAGAGAGCGCAAAGCTTTTGTTTTTTGCGCCTCCGAGCACCTGCGGTCCGGCAACGTCAACGCTTATCAGGGTGTATTCGTTTGTGTTTTCGGGCTCTTCGGTGATAAAAAGCTCGCTTTTGTTTATAAAAGAAAGCTTTTCGGGAACACCGTCTACCGAGAAGATTTTAGCGTTTTTGCCTGATTTACAAAGCCCGAGCGCGAGTGCAACAGCCGAGCCGATCGTATCTCCGTCGGGAGAAGCGTGTGTGTAAATGAGGCAGCCGTCGCACCCCGAAAGGAATGCGGCGGCTTCTTTAACCGAAATTAAATTCATAATCAGTTTTCCTCAATATCCTTGAGTATCTGCGAAATATGCATTGCGTGCTCGGTGCTGTTATCGCGGACAAAGGTGAGGCGGGGGGTGATACGGAGATTAAGACGCTTTGCAAGCTCGCTTCTTATAAATCCGGTTGCCGAGATAAGTCCCTTGTGAACACCCTCGTCCTTGCCGAGAACGCTGTATAATATTTTTGCTTCGCTCATATCGGGGGCAACGCGCGCACCGACGATGCTCACAAATGCGCCCGATACACGCGGGTCCTTGACCTCGCGCAGTATTGCGGCAAGCTCCAGACAGACCGCGTTGTTGACTTTATCCGTTCTGTGTCCTGCCATTTAACGCTCGATCTCCTCCATAACGTAGCATTCGAGAATATCGCCGACCTTGATATCGTTGAACTTTTCAAGACCGATACCGCATTCGAAGGACTGTGCAACCTCTTTTGCATCGTCCTTGAAGCGCTTGAGCGAGGAAATCTTATCCTCGTAGATAACGATACCGTCTCTTACTACGCGAACCATTGCATTACGCGAGATCTTACCGTCCTGAACGTAGGAGCCTGCGATAGTGCCAACGTTGGGAACGTGGATAGCGTTGCGGACCTCTGCATGACCGATAACGTTTTCGCGGAATTTGGGAGCAAGCATACCCTTGAGTGCCGCTTCGATTTCCTCGATACAGTCGTAGATTACGCGGTAGGTACGGATTTCGACCTTATCTCTTGCCGCCATATCGATAGCGTTCTTATCGGGACGTACGTTGAAGCCGACGATGATAGCGTTGGAGGCGTTTGCAAGCATAACGTCGCTTTCAGTGATTCCGCCTGCACCTGCGTGGAGCACGGCAACCTTTACCTCCTCGTTCGAAAGCTTCGCAAGGCTTGCCTTGACAGCCTCTGCAGAGCCCTGAACGTCTGCCTTGATAATGATATTGAGGTTCTTAACGCCGCTTTCGATCTGCGAGAAGAGATCGTCGAGGCTGACCTTGCTATTATTCTGTTCTTCTTCCTTCTTCTTTGCCTTGCGCTGCTCTGCAAGCTCGCGAGCCATTCTTTCGTCGCTAACCGCGCTGAAGAGGTCGCCCGCTTCGGGAACCTCGGCAAGACCCATGATTTCAACGGGAACCGAAGGACCTGCAACGTTGAGCTTTCTGCCCTTATCGTCGGTCATAACTCTTACACGGCCGACTGCGGTACCTGCGATAATGATATCGCCGTTTTTAAGGGTACCGTTCTGAACGAGAAGGGTAGCAACCGCGCCCTTGCCCTTATCAAGACGTGCTTCGATAACCGCGCCCTTTGCCGCACGGTTGGGGTTAGCCTTGAGCTCGAGCATATCTGCCGAAAGGGTGATCATTTCCAAAAGCTCGTCGATACCCTGTCTGTGAAGCGCGGAAACGGGAACAACGATGGTCTCGCCGCCCCATTCCTCAGGAACGAGATCGTATTTGGTGAGCTCGGTCTTAACTCTGTCGGGGTCTGCACCGGGACGGTCGATCTTGTTGATAGCAACGATAATGGTAACGCCTGCCGCTTTTGCGTGGTTGATCGCTTCTACGGTCTGGGGCATAATACCGTCGTCCGCCGCAACGACAAGAACCGCAACGTCGGTAAGGTTTGCACCGCGTGCACGCATTGCGGTAAACGCCGCGTGGCCGGGGGTATCAAGGAAGGTGATTTCGCGGTCGCCGAGCTTAACGCGGTATGCACCGATATGCTGGGTAATGCCGCCCGCTTCACCTGCGGTAACGTGGGTATCGCGGATAGCGTCGAGAAGCGAGGTCTTACCGTGGTCGACGTGGCCCATAACTACAACGACGGGTGCACGCGAAACGAGGCTTTCTTCGCTGTCCTCGCTTTCGTCGAAAAGACGGTCCTCGAGCGTTACTACGATTTCTCTTTCGACCTTGATGCCGAATTCATCTGCGATAAGATATGCGGTATCGTAATCGATGCTTTCGTTAACAGAGACCATCATACCCATACCGAAAAGCTTTTTGATAACCTCGCTTGCCGCGGTCTTCATGCGCGAAGCAAGCTCGGTAACGCTGATGGTTTCGGGTACGGTGATCTTGAGCTGAACGGGCTTCGGCTTCTGCTGCTGCTTCTGCTGTTGCTGCTGGCGGCTCTTATCGAACGCCTTTTTGCCCTTCTGCTGATCCTGGAATTTATTCTTTTTCTTTATCTTCTGAACGCTTGTCTGTGTTTCGGGCACTACGTTATCGTAGCTCAAAATCTTGTCGTCGTATTTCGAAAGATCGACGTTCGAGGTGCCGCGGGTATCTACAACGCGAACCTCATCGCGCGAGCGCTTCTTCTGGGGCTGCTGCTGAGCGCCCTTTTCTGCCTTCTTCTTGCGCTTTTCCTCGTCTGCCGCGGCGCGTGCCGCCTCCTGAGCCTTGCGCTCTTCTTCCTTTTTGGCGTTCTTCTTATCATCGTATTCCTTGAAGAATGCGGTGATATCCACCTGATTTCTCTGTGTGAGAGTTTCGAAAATGATCGAAAGCTCTGCTTCGTCGAGAACTGCCATGTGAGTTCTTCCCGCGAAGCCTGCTTCGTCAAGTATTGTAATAAGGTCCTTGCTCTTAACGTCCAAGTCCTTTGCAAGCGCGTTTATTCTGTATTTTTCACTCGTTGTTGCCATATACTAATACCTCTCTTCCGGTCTGCTGTTAGTTGTCGCCCGACAGGCTTTTTTTGTAGGCTTTTATAAAGTTTTCGTCGGTAAAGGCGATAGCGGCGGTATTGTTATGCCCGACCGCTCTGCCGAGCTCCTCTGCTGTGATATCTATCTGTTCGGAAGCAACCGAATAGTATGCCGTTTTATCGGTAAGCGTCTTGCGCGTGTTGTCCGAAACGTCGCAGGCGATAAGCACAAGCTTGGCTTTTTTACCTCTGACGGCCTCGAGCACGTTATTCGTGCCTATTGCGATACCTCTTGCTCTTGCGGCAAGTCCGATAACGCCCAAGGTGTTCTTTTTCAAGACGTTCACTCCTTTTTTCAGCAATTATCTCCCAATGCGCTTCTAAGCTCTTGGTAGATTTCATCGGGTATTCTGGTTTTGAAGGCACGCTCAAGGCGTTTTGCTTTCACAGCGCTGTCGAAGCAGGGAAGACAGTTGCATATATATGCCCCTCTGCCCGACATCTTGCCGGTGGTATCGACGCTCATAACGCCCTCGTTATTTCGCACGATACGGATAAGCGATTTTTTATCCTTCATTTCGTTACACCCGACACATTTTCTCATCGGTGTTCTCTTTTCAGCCAAGGCGATACCTCCGAATTATTCTTCCTCGGAAGCCGCACGGCTCGATTTGATATCGATCTTTGCGCCGGTGAGTCTTGCCGCGAGTCTTGCGTTCTGACCCTCCTTGCCGATAGCGAGCGAAAGCTGATCGTCGGAAACGGCTACGCGGAATGCGCGGTCGGAATCGGGTAGCTTAACCACCGAGTCAACCGTTGCGGGAGCGAGAGCCGCGCTGATAAATACCTCGAGGTCATCGCTGTAGGGGATGATATCGAGCTTTTCGCCGCAGAGCTCTGCCGCGATATTGTTCTTTCTTGCGCCCTTCGGGCCGATGCAGGCGCCGATAGCGTCAACTCTTTCGTCGTTGGAATACACAGCGATCTTGGTACGGCTGCCCGCTTCGCGCGCGATACGCTTGATTTCTACGATGCCGTCCTTGATTTCGGGTACCTCAAGCTCGAAAAGTCTGGAAACGAGGCCGGGATGGATACGCGAAAGGATGATGCTGGGACCGCGGGTTTCCTTCTTGATCTCGGTGATGAATACCTTGATTCTGTCGCCGACCTGAAGCGTTTCGCCGGGGATCTGCTCGTTGCGGAAGAGCACCATTTCGTTCTTGCCGATTTCGAGAGTTGCGTTTGCGGTAGTCGGATCGACGCGAACTACTACTGCGGAAACGATCTCTTCCTTCTTTTCCTCGTATTCGCGGATCATATTTCCGCGTTCTGCCTCGCGGATACCCTGAATGATAACCTGCTTTGCAGCCTGTGCCGCGATTCTGCCGAAGTTTTTGGTTTTGAGCTCGATTTCGAAAATATCGCCGATCTTATATCTCTTGGATTTGCGGTGTGCATCCTCGAGCGAGATTTCGGTCGATTCATCGAGAACCTCCTCAACAACGGTAAGCTGCTTGTAAAGCTTAACGTCCTGCTTAACGGGATCGAGCTTAACGCGCGCGTTTTCGTTGCCTGCGTTTTCCTTGCGGAAAGCAGAGATAAGCGCTGCTTCGATCTTTTCGATCATATAATCCTTGGAAATACCCTTTTCCTTTTCGAGCACGTCAAGTGCTTCGAACAGTTCCTTATTCATCGTCCTTCTCCTCGTCTTCAGCCAAATCGATTTCGGTTTCGAATTCGGCATTTATCTTTGAAATTTGTTTTTTATCGAACGTGCGCTTTTCTTCGCCGTTAACAAGTGTTATTTTTTCGCCGTCGTATTCCTCGATAACGCCCGTGTATTCCTTACTGCCGTCTACCGCAACGTAAAGACCGATAACGGCGTTGAGCTTATTATCGCAGGCGAAGCGGATGTGCTCATCCTTATCGAGCGGTCTTACCGTGCCCGCCGAGGACACCTGAAGGCAATAGCTTTCCTCGATAGGATCGAGCTCGTCGATAACCGGTTCTACGATTCTTGTAACCGCCGAGCAATCGTTTATCGAAATGCCGCCCTGCTTATCGATGGCTATTTCGAGAATCATTTCGGGTCCTTCCTTATAATAGGAAACGTCCCAGAGAGTATAGCCTGCGTTTATAACAAGCTCCTCGACTGCGGCGCGGACCTTTTCGGCAACGTTTTTCGGGTTCTGCTTTGCACCCTTTTTCTTTGCTTCTGCCATAAATCCTCCAATCAAGACTCAAGAGAGGGCTTGCACCCTCTCTTGATAGCTTACTGTTCTTTATAGCGGTATTATACCACATAGTTTACGCATTTACAATAGTTTTTTGAAATTTAGTCCGCCGAATTCAAATATTTTTCGGCTTTTTCCCAATCCACGAACAGCATTTTTTGTTTTTTGCCCTTTGAATTTGCGACAGCCCGTTCCGAAATAACGTCATTTTCCATAAGCGTTTTAACAGCGTTTGCTATTTTTTGCTTGGGGACACCGCGGTGCTTTTTCACAGCGGTTTCTATCGCTTCATCAAGCTTTGGATGTTGGCTTGTTTTAAGATAACCGAATATCGTGCTGTAGAAGCTTCCGTTTATATCCTGCTCGCTCGGCAGGGTATAGAAGCTGTTTGCGGTTTCGCGAAGCTGCTTCGAAAAGGAGCCGTTTACACCGTATACCACGACCTGCTTATGATAAAAATTCTTCAAAAACGAGGTAACCGAGCTGAAATGCCCGTCGCCCGAGAAGAGTATGAAAACGTCGATATCGTCCGAGGAAAGCGCCTTTTGATACATATTATCAAGAATTATAAAATCGGTAAAATCCTTTTTGACACCGTTCGGACTGCGTGTATCGATTATCTTGTTCGAGAAAAGACGGATGCGTCCTATCTCATCTGCGAGGCTTTTATGCGAAAAATCGGCGAAGAAGTTCACTTCTATAAGATTGAAGTGCGAATTGAGCTCCTCGAACCAGCCCTTTATATTCGGCGAAAGACCGTAATTGTTTTTGAGCGATATGTACCAATGCTCGTAATCGACGAATGCAACCGCCTTGGGAAGAGCGGAATTGCGGTTCGGCTCAGCCTTCGCGTTTTCGCGTTTAAACAGACCTAAAATATCACAACCTCCTTTCATTATTTTTAGTTATTATACACTTTTTCGGGTTGCGTGTCAATAGCTTTGGCTTGTAAGCAGCTCCTTGAGCCTTGCGATTATCTTCTTTTCGAGGCGCGAGATGTAGCTTTGCGATATGCCCATAATGTCCGCCACCTCCTTTTGTGTGAGCTCGTTGCCGCCTCTGTCGATTCCGTAGCGAAGCTCGATTATCCTTCTGTCGCGCTCGCAAAGCTCGGAAATCGCTTTGCGTATCATCTTCTTTTCCTCGCTCTCCTCGATGCTTTTGTAAACGTAATCGTTTTCGGTGCCGAGCACGTCGGAAAGCAAAAGCTCGTTGCCGTCGTAATCGGTATTCAGCGGCTCGTCAAGCGAAAGCTCGGTTTTTGCGCCCGCGTTTTTGCGGAGATACATAAGTATTTCGTTTTCGATACAGCGCGAGGCGTAGGTTGCAAGCTTTATTCCGCGGTCGCATTTAAAGGTGTTTATCGCCTTTATGAGCCCTATCGTGCCGATAGAAACGAGGTCCTCTATACCGAGCGAGGCGGTTTCGAATTTCCTCGCGATATAAACGACGAGCCTCAAATTACGCTCGATAAGTATCCGCCTTGCGTTTTCGTCGATCTCCAAGCGCTCGGTGAGCTCGTTTTCCTCCTCCTGCGTGAGCGGCGGAGGCAGTGTTTGCGGACCGTTGATATAGAAAAGCTCCTCGCCGATCCCCAAAACCTCCTTTATCCAGTGTATCACGAGAGTTATGCCGTTTTTCATATTTTTCTCCTTTTTTATAATAGGCTTGTCGGGATAAGCCCGTCGTAGCCCGAATAGCTTTTTCTTTCGGTATCTATTCCGATATAAGCATCTATCCTTTTCGGCTTGCAAAGCGGCAGGATAAGGATTGCTTTCTTTGGTCTGAACCCGAGAACGCAGCCCACCCCCGCGCTTGTCGAAAAGGGAATGGCGCGTATCGGCAGTGGGAAATGCTCGGAATCGGGGTTATCGTAGGGTACGGGCAGGCAGGATGACGAGACAAAAATCACGGGAAGCGCAGAAAACGGCTCGGTAACGAGATTTCCGCTGTCGCAGAGGAGCGTCAGCCGCACGTCCTCCTCCCCGAGCGAGATTTTTATTTCGGCTGTGCGCACGTCGAGCCTTTTTCGGCAGATAAGCCCGTATGAGAGGGCAATTATTGCAGATACGACCGAAATTATACAAAACGAGGTCAGGTCGGTTTCGGAATAGATGCCGTCGTGATATCTCCCCGTGAGGCTGTATACCGCGCTTATCAGTCCGCCGAGCAGTGCGCCGCTTACGATAAAGGTGAGCGTTGCGAGCGCGATGCTTTTCGGGTTTTTAAATCCGAAGGCGGCAAGGCATATAAGAAACGCCGATATAAGATTAAGAAAAAGAAAAAACGTGTGCGTCAGGTCGAGAAGATAGGGCAGAAATGAATACAGCCCGCCGAGCAACGCACCGAGGAGCAGTCTTTTTATACTTACCGCGCGGTGAAGCAGACGGGCGGTGATAAAAAGGCAGAGATAATCGAGCGAAAAATTAATCAAAAACAGAATATCGGAATAAATCACAATGCTTTCTTCATACATAAAAAACACCCCACGCCTTTATTATAAAAAAAGCGTCGGATGGATTTTGTCGGAATCGATAGGGCGGTGAATTAATTTTGAAAAAACCTTTTTTACTTTTGAAAAGCAGGGGAGACGGAATACGGCTTGCCTTGTTTTTCGTATTCGGGCTTGCGGCTTCTGCGCTGTTTTTTATTCCCGAAAACGATATGCACGTATTTGCAAACGGCGGAGAAAGCGGCTTGCGCGGTCTTTTTAATATTATAAGCGGATGGCTTTTGTAGATGTTTATCGTTTTTCCGAGATTCAGATTAAGAATTTCTATTCTTGCATTACCTATATTTATATGTATGCTTTGGCTCGAGGGCGGGCTTGCCTTTACGGTGATGATGCTTTCGGCGTTGCTTCACGAGCTTGGGCATCTGCTTGCGGCGAAGCTTTTATCCTACCGTATTCGCAGAGTGGATATTCTCCCGATGGGTGCGCTTATCGTTCTGCCCGAGGGGATAGACGACCGCGACGAAGCGATAATCGCGGCATCGGGACCGATAGCGTCCTTGCTTGCGGCGGTTTTGTTTTTGTTTTCTTTTTTGTTCTTCCGCAACGCCTTTTTGCTTTTCGGTGCGGTGATAAACGCAACGCTCGGCATTTTCAACCTTCTGCCCGTCAAAAAGCTCGACGGGGGCAAGGCGCTCTGCTGTTTTCTTTTATATAAAGGGATATCGGGTAAGCGAATTTGCGCGTTTGCATCGCTTGCCGCAAAGGCTGTTTTTATATTCTTCGCCGTATTTTGCTTTTTCGTTTCGGGGCATAATTTCGGCGTTGCTCTTATCACCGTTTCTTTGTTATTGCAATTATAAAGCGTTGCAAACGAGGGCGGTGCAAAAACAAAAAAAGCGAGACTTCCTTTTCGGGAAGTCTCGCGAATGCTTTATATCGGTTTATTCGGGGTTTCTTGCGGTGCTTACAGCATCTTCGCTTTCGTTAACCTCGCGCCAGTTCTTGAGCTTGAGGTCGGAGAAATCAACGTAACCGAACCAGTTGTCAGTCTCGTAGCCGCTGATCATCTTATCGTTTGCGACATAGCTTCTGCTGTACCAGAATACCATCGTTGCGGGGCAAAGCTCGTTGACAAGCTTTTCTTCTGCCTGGTGGAGAAGTGCCGCACGCTGTGCACGGTCCTTGGTGTTGAGGATATCGGTGATAAGCTTGCTGTAATCAGCATCGTCGATATTGGTATAGTGGGTGTTGAAGATTTCCTCGAGGGTTGCGGTATCGTTGTTTACGATAACGCTGCTGCCGCTGTATTCCTTCGCGAAGGGAGCGAGGTAGCTGAACGCATCGACAGAGCCGTTGACAACGTTCACACCGATGATATCGTAATCTCTGTTGATAAGAGCGGCCTTGTATTCATCGGGGTTGAGACCGCGGTATTCGATGTTGAAGCCGAGACCCTTCCAGTATTCGCCTGCAGCCTTTGCGATATCCTCGTATACGTTTGCGTAGTTGATCTTGCGGCCGTAGGTGCGAACGGTATATGCGTTCTGCGGGATAAGATAGGTTACGGTAAGGGTACCCTTCTTGCCGCCGAGGAGCGATTTCGCGCTATCGTCTGCGGTTGCGCTGTAAAGGTTGCCGCCTTCGGTACGGAAATCGGACTTTCTGTCGGTATTGAATACGCCGTTGGGAACGTAGCCGGTTGCGGGAACCTCGCCGGTCTTGGTTACGTTCTGGGTGATAGCGGTTCTGTCAAGCGCGAGCGAAAGAGCCTTGCGGACGTTTGCATCCTTGAGCAATTCGTTTGCGGTATTGAAATAGAAGGAGTAACCGTTGAGGGTCTGCTGTGTTTCGATATCCTTCTTGAAGTATTCGTAGGTCTGTGCATCGAAGGAAGAGAGGAAATAGAGCTCGCCTGCATTGAAGCGGTCGGCCTGGAAGGTTTCCTGAGTCTTGCCCGCTGCGTCTGCATAATAGTCAAGCTGGCCTTCCATATAGTAGCAGGTGATACGGAAGGGGAGAACGTATTCGTCGAGATCGTCCTTTTCGGGATCGCGCATGTAATATGCGTTACGCTCGAGAACGAGCTTGCTTGCGAACTTACCGGAGAAGTCTTCTTCGCCCTCTCTCTTTTCGCGGGGCATATCCATGGTCTGAACACGGAAGGGACCGTTGCAGACGATGTTTGCAGCGCTGCCTGCCCAGTCTTCGCCCGACTTTTCATAACGGGTTACGATGTCTTCGCGCTGGGGAGCGAGGTGGATGTTTGCAACCTGTTCAACGAAAAGATCAACGTCGTATTCGTTTTCAAAGGTAACCTCGAGAAGAGTATCGTCAACCGCCGCGAGACCGAGGTCGTCGATAGTGCCGACGCCGGATTTAACGTCGCGCGCGCCCTTGATCGCAAAGAGAAGCGATGCATAGGGACTGTCGGTTTCGGGAAGAAGGATTCTTCTCCAAGCGTAGATAACGTCGTCCGCGCTTACGGTACGGTTATCGCTCCACTTGGTATCCTTGAGCTCGAAATACATCTTGTGAAGCTGATATATTTCGTCATATTTGTAGTACCATTCGGTAGCGAGAGCGGGCTGAACCTTGCCGTCTGCATCGATGGTAACGAGCGGTTCGAAAATAAGCGAAAGTACCTGCTCGATATCGCCGTTCATCTGAACGAGCGCGGGGTCGAGCGAGTAGGGATAATCGGTGAGAAACATTCTTACGTTCGCACCTTTTTCTTCTTCATCAAGGCCGCCGCAGCCTACGAGTGCGGAGAGGCAGAAGATGAGACAGAGCGTGAGAGAAAGGATTTTTTTCATAGTTACCTCCGGACATAAAATTCCAGCATTAGTTACCAATGATTATAACACTCTTTCTTCAAATAATCAAGTGTGATTTATCTATTTGTGAGAACTTACAAATTTTGACATTCCGTATTGTGCAAATGTTAGAAATGAGGGGCTATTATAATGTAATTATAATAAAAAACAAAAAGAAAAGCGCGCTTGCGGTTAAGCAAACGCGCTGTTTGTTCTTTTTTTAAACCGAAATTCTCAATTAAAGACCGAGAAGGTTCAAGAGGTTGTTGTTTGCAAATGCAGCAACGGTAACGAGCGAGATGGTGCTCATGATCTTGATGAGAATGTCGAGAGAAGGACCAACGGTATCCTTCAAGGGATCGCCGACGGTGTCGCCGACAACTGCTGCGTCGTGAGCGCTGCCGCCCTTGCTTTGACCCTGAACGCCGCCAACCTCGATGTACTTCTTACCGTTATCCCAAGCGCCGCCGGAGTTACCGCAGAAGAGCGCGAGCATGATAGCGGAGATGGTAGCGCCTACGAGAACGCCGCCAACGAATTCAGCACCGAAAATGAAGCCGCAAACAACGGGGAATGCGATAGAGAAGATAGCGGGGAGACGCATTTCTCTGAGAGCGCCCTGAGAGGAGATTTCGATACAGGTCTTGTAGTCGGGAAGTACTTCGCCTTCCATAAGGCCCTTGATTTCTCTGAACTGACGGCGAACCTCTTCAACCATCTTTCTTGCAGCCTTAGCAACAGCGTTGATAAGCATACCGGAGAACATGAAGGGAAGAGCTGCACCGACGATACAACCAACGAGAACTGCGGGCTCGATAGAGTTGAGAGAGATCTTATCGAGAGCGCCTTCTGCGTAGTTGGGAACCTCGGGAGCGGGGGTGTATGCGAAGATATAGGAGGTCATCATCGAAAGGGTAGCGAGAGCAGCGGAGCCGATCGCGAAGCCCTTACCGATAGCAGCGGTGGTGTTACCTACAGCGTCGAGCTCGTCGGTGATTTCACGGACGGAGGGATCGAGGTAGGACATTTCTGCGATACCGCCTGCGTTATCGGAGATAGGACCGTAGGAGTCAACCGAAACGGTGGTAGCAACGAAGGAGAGCATACCGATTGCAGCAGCTGCAACGCCGTACATACCGGAAATGAGGTAGGAGCCGAAGATTGCAACGCCGAGAACTACGCAGGGAAGCATGCAGGAGATCATACCGAGTGCAAGACCCTGAGTGATGGTGAGCGCCGAGCCTTCGATAGAAGCTGCGGAGAGCTCCTTGGTGGGCTTATAATCATAAGAGGTATAGTATTCTGCGATCTTACCGATAACGATACCTGCGATAACGCCGATAGCGGCAGCAACCCAGGGAGAAGACCAACCGATGTGGAATTCAACGGAATCGAATACGGAGAGGCCTTCGTAGCCTTCGATCATCTGACCGCCGAACTGATTGAAGCAGAAGAATGCGATAACGCCGCCGAGAACCATGGTGAGAATTGCGGAGATATAGGTAGCACCGTTGAGTTCTTTGTGGGGGTTGTCGGAAAGCTTCTTACGGATGAAGAGGGAAGCGATACCGATGACACAGGAGATAAGACCTGCAGCAGCGAATGCGAGGGGGAAGTAGATCATCTGCTTGAGCATTTCGGTGTTGCCGAAAACGTGCTTAGCGAAAAGCTCGATAGCGAGGATGGTACCGGAAAGGAGTGCGCCGACGTAGGATTCGAGAAGGTCGGAGCCGAGACCTGCAACGTCGCCAACGTTGTCGCCAACGTTATCTGCGATGGTAGCGGGGTTTCTGGGGTCATCTTCGGGGATGTGAGCTTCGGTCTTACCAACAAGGTCAGCACCCATATCTGCTGCCTTGGTATAGATACCGCCGCCGATACGAGCGAAGATAGCGATGATAGAGCAGCCGAGAGCATAACCCGAAAGAGTCATGGTGAAGCCTGCGCCGAAGTTGAGGTTTTCGCTGATCATGCCGAGGATGCTCTTGCAGGATGCAGCCTGAACACCTTCAACGGATGCATCGATCTGACCGCAAGCAACGCCGAACACGATAAATACGATGAAGATACCGAGCAATGCGCAGCCCGAAACGCAAAGACCCATTACAGAGCCGCCCTTGAAGGCAACCTTGAGGGTGTCGGAAAGCGATTTGGTGGTACGCGCAGTGTTGGTAACGCGAACGTTTGCATAGGTGGCGATCTTCATGCCAACCCAGCCTGCGGAAGCACTCATGGTAGCGCCGATGATGAATGCAACGGCTGCGGACCAGGAGATGATCAATGCGAGCAAGAGAGCAACAACGACAGCAACGATTGCTACAATCTTATACTCATAGGTGATGAAGGCGTTTGCACCGACACGGATTGCAGAAGCGATTTCCTGCATTCTTTCGGTACCTTCTTCGAGTTTCTTGACCGAGAAATAGTTGAAGGCTGCATAAGCGAGACCGCCGAGAGCCGCAACAATCACAAGGCCGAGGACAACGGTAAAGTCCATAGTTGAATTCCTTTCTATAAATACGGCATTTTTGCCGCTTTTGATATTCTTGTGCGCCGTTTCGGCGATTTGCCCGAACTTCGCACGCTACATATTATATTAATATAAGTCAACATCGTCAAGCACAAAAACGTCGAAAAAACTATTTTTGTTTGTCTGCCCAAAAAAGCGTTTTCGTAATTGCTTTTTTTGTGCGAAGTTAAGAAACGGTTAAGAAAATACGGGTCGGTTTAAGGCTTGGTTAAGAAAGTGCGCGGGAAGGATGCGCGTTTTAACACGAATAACGCATTATCGATTGACTTTTTTATTTTGCTGTGGTAAAAAGAATACATAAGACAAAATAGGCTTTTAAGGAGAATAAAATGACTATACTTCCTCAACCCAAAAAATTGAAAAAGACGGGCGGCGTAGTTGCGACCGCAGGACTCGGTATCGTTCTCACTATGAAGTGCGACAGCCGTATCTTTAAAGCGGCGCAGAAGCTCGCAAACGAAATTTACGAGGAAACGGGCATCGATCCCGCTATTACAAAGGTACTCGGCACACCCGGAATCGACGGCAACATCGTTATCGACTGTCTCGGCAAGAGAAGCGGCGAGGGCTACAAGCTTTCCGCGCGCGAAAACGGTATCCTTATCACCGGCGACACCCTTGCAGGCTGCTTCTACGGTATTCAGACGCTCCGCCAGATGCTCGAAACCTGCGGCGAGGATATCGAATGCTGTGAGATCGAGGACAAGCCCGATATGTCCTACCGCGGATTTTATCACGATGCCTCCCGCGGACGCGTGCCCAATCTCGACGGCGTATTCAAAATGATCGATTTCCTTGCTTATTATAAGCACAATTCCTATCAGCTCTATATCGAGCACACCTTTGCCTTCGACGAATACAAGGGCATCTACAAGGCGTTCGGATATATGACTCCCGAGGAAATTATGCAGATCGACGATTACTGCTACGAGAACTTTATCGATTTCGTTCCCTCGCTTTCCTCGTTCGGACACCTTTTCCGTCTTCTCGAAAGCAACAAGTACAAGCATCTCTGCGAGCTTGACAGCTTCGAGCCGACAAAGAACCCCTGGCATAACTTTATGCATCACCACACCATTAACGCAAGCGACGAAAGAAGCCTTGAGCTTGTAAAATCGATTATCAATCAGTACGTGCCGCTCTTCCGCAGTAAGTATTTCAACATCTGCTGCGACGAAACCTTCGATATCTGCAACGGCAAGAATGCAGGCAAGGATAAGGGCGCGCTCTACCTTGATTTCACTCTTAAAATTATCGAGCACCTCAAATCGCTCGGCAAGACGGTTATGATGTGGGGCGACGTAGTTCTTAACCACCCCGAAACCATGTCACGCTTCCCCGAGGATATGGTAATGCTCAACTGGTGCTACGACTGCAACCCGATCCTCGAAAACGTGGATAAGTTTGCAGAGCAGAAGTTCGGTCAGATCGTCTGCCCCGGTACAAGCTGCTGGAACCAGTTCTGCGAATGCGTCGGCTATGCGGAGCAGAATATTTCCAAAATGGTACAAAAGGGCGGCGAACGCAAGGTTATGGGTATGCTCAATACCTCGTGGGGCGACTACGGCGCGGTCTGCCCGATGTCCTGCACGCTCTACGGCGTAGTGCTCGGCGGTGCGCTTGCCTGGAACAGAAAGACCAAGGTTATGTGCGAAAGGTTCGATAAAGCCGTTTCCGAGCTCGTTTACGGCGACGCGACCGGCGAAACCGTCAAGCTTATCCGTAAGCTCGATTCCTATGAGCGCGTTGTGAACTGGGCACAGTACGTCAACGGTATGTTCGATAACCGCTTCGCAACATGGGGCGATACCTCGATGCCGACCGATGCCGCACCCTTTATCGAAAACGCAAAGAATTGCTATGCTCTCGCCGAGGAATTCCGCAGACTCCCCGTTCAGAGCGAGCTTACCGTTGATCTTCGTATTATGGCAGAGGGCGAAGCTATAATCTCTCTCCGCACGGCAAGACTTATCGACGGCGTAACCGAAATCGACGAGGCAAAGGTAGAGGCTTGGATCGAACGCTATACTGAATCCTGGCTCCGCGACGATAAATACGGCGAGCTCGATGCAGTTATCGCGGTCATTCGCGGCAAGAAGTTCGATTATAAGTATTTGCTTACGAACGCGTAATTCGCTACGCTCTCGATGAAAAACACACGGTTTTTCATCGGTATTCCGTGTTGTTCATTCGCATCTCGCGCCTCGTTATGCTTTGCATTTCTCGGCACTCGCAACACGGCAAGGAGTATTTTTTCGACGCACAGGTCGCCGAAAAATACGGATTTTATTATA
>JAGBWF010000018.1 GCA_017629895.1 Clostridia bacterium | reverse complement strand
CGAAAATGCTTGCATTTTTGGGGTGTCAAATTCGAGCGTCGCCTTACAAGAGTAAGGCAGTCGAAGTTTTTCTTCAAAGCCCTTGAAAATACAATAAAAAATCTCTATTCCTTATAAAAAGACAGTGCGCTTTCGTTTCGTCGAAAGCACACTGTTTCTTTTGTTTTTTTCAAGGGCGCAAATAGCCCATTTATATCGGTCTGAGCGCAAACGTACTCCGTTTGCTCTTGTTTTTTATATAATTGTCGCCTCTTTATATAATTGTTGCCTCAAGCTCTGCCAACGCCTGCTCTATTTCGGGGCAGAAATCCATATACCAAGCCTTCGTTTCGGCGATGTACTTTTTGCGGAATTCCACGCTCGCCGCGGGCGCACAGCGCAGATTATGCAGTCTGTCCGCCGCCTTCACCGCAAAGGCGATAGGGTTTCTTTTTATTCCCTCGGTATATTCGCGCATATTATAGCCTTCCTGCTTTGTGAGAAGCTTGACCGCTGTCAGCACCGCTTCTCCGCCGAGCTCGAGAATTTCCTCCTCGGTAGCGTCGGTGTCCTCGAGAAGATCGTGAAAAAGCCCCGCTACAAGATAATCGATCCCATAGCCCTTTTCCTTTAAAATCTCTGCCACCGCTATCGGATGGGTAATATAGGGAATACCCTCCTTGCGAGTTTGTCCCTTATGCTTTGCTGTTGCAAAAGCAAGCGCCGCAACGTATTTCGAGCTTTCGGTCATCTTATCTGTCCCTCTCCGTTTATAACGTATTTATAGGTCGTCATTTCGGGAAGTCCCATCGGGCCGCGCGCGTGCATTTTCTGGGTAGAAATGCCGATTTCCGCGCCGAAGCCGAACTCCTCGCCGTCGGTAAAACGGGTGGATGCGTTAACGTAGACCGCCGCGGCGTCGATATTATTGCAGAAATATTCCGCGTTTTCGGCATTTTCGGTTATTATTGCCTCGCTGTGCCCCGTGCCGTGAATATTGATATGCTCAACCGCTTCGTAAACGTCGTCCACAACCTTTACCGCAAGAATATAATCGTTGTATTCGGTAAAGAAGTCCTCCTCGGTTGCCTGCTTTACGTCGATAATTCCGCGCGTTCTTTCGCATCCGCGAAGCTCGACGTTCGGCATACGCTCCTTAACGAGAGGCAACAGCCTTTCGGCAGACGCGCTGTGAACGAGAAGGCTTTCCGCCGCGTTGCACACGGAAGGTCTCTGCCTTTTTGCGTTATCGATAATATCAAGCGCCATTTCGGTGTCCGCGCTTTCATCGAAATATATATGGCAGTTGCCTGCACCTGTTTCGATAACGGGAACCGTCGCGTTTTCGACAACCGAGCGAATGAGCGATTTTCCACCGCGCGGAATAAGCAGATCTATCCCGCCCTTGAGCCTCATCAGCGCATTCGCCGTCTCACGCGAGGTATCGGGAACGACCTGAACGCAATCCCCCGGCAAGCCGACCGAGGTAAGCGCATCCGAGAGCACGCAAGCTATTGCAAGGTTCGAATTTATCGCCTCCTTGCCGCCGCGCAAGATGACCGCGTTGCCCGATTTCACGCACAAAGCCGCCGCATCGGCGGTAACGTTCGGGCGCGCCTCGTAGATTATCGCGATAACGCCGAAGGGAACTCGCTTTTTCGTTATTTTTATACCGTTGGGGCGTGTCCATTCCTCGCAAGCCGCAAGCGGATCGGGCAGCGCGATAACCTTTTTAACGCTTTCGGATATCGCGTTTATCCTTGTTTCAGTAAGAGTGAGACGGTCGAGCATCGAATCGCTCATACCGTTTGCCTTTGCGTTTTCGATATCAAGACCGTTCGCCCCGATTATTTCCTCGGAGCGCAAAACCAAAGCCTCTGCCATAGCCGAAAGCGCGGAATTTCTTTTTTCGGTATCCGCGACACCCAGCCTTGCTGAAGCCGCTTTCGCCTTTTTGCTCATTTCGTTTAACATAAAAACCGCCTTATTTCGTTTCCTGCGCCGCAAAATAGGTTCCGACAAAATCTCCGTCGAAAACGTCGTAGAGTATTTCGGGATTTGCGCCGTTAAGGATTATCATTGCAATACCGCGCTCGGTAACGTAGCGCGCGCTTTCAAGCTTGGTCGCCATACCGCCCGTGCCGCGTGCGGTGCCTGCGCCTGCGCCCATCGCAAAAATTTCGTCGGTTACGGTTTCGACGTATTCGATAAATTTCGCTTCGGGATTGCTTCTCGGATCGGAATCGTAAAGACCGTTGATATCCGACATATTTATAAGCAGATCGGCGTGGCAAAGCTTTGCAACCGTTGCCGCAAGCGTATCGTTACTGCCGATTTTTATCTGCTCGTTCGAAAGAGTATCGTTTTCGTTTACGATAGGGATTATTCCCTGCCCGAGAAGAAGCTCGAGCGTGGTGCTCGCGTTCCTGCTACGCTCTTTGTTATCGATAACGCTTCTTGTAAGAAGTATCTGCGCGATAGTAATACCGTAATCCGAAAAGCGACGGTCGTACATATCGATAAGCTGACACTGACCGACGGCGGCTGCCGCCTGCTTCTGCTCGGTTGTGAGCGTTTTTCTGTCGAAGCCTGTTTTCGCAAGCCCGCAGGAAACCGCACCCGAGGAAACGAGTATTATTTCCTTTCCGCTGTTATAAAGGTCCGCAAGGCAGGCAACAAGCTTTTCGACCTTGCGAAGATTCATATAGCCCGAGGCGTGCGTAAGCGTGGAGGTACCCACCTTTACGACCACTCGTTTTATATTTTCTACGTTTATCTTCATATTTACACTCTCTCGCTATTTACTTTTTTCGTTTTAGTATTATAATATATTAAAGAACAAATATCAAGGCTTTTTTTACGAGGTTGATTTTATTATGGCAAAGAAACTCATTCTCGCCTCCGCTTCGCCGCGAAGAAGAGAAATTCTCGAAACGGCGGGCTATTCCTATACCGCCGTCCCCTCGAATGCAGAGGAGCTTACCGAGGGACTCGATTCGCTATCGCTCGTGCGCGAAAATTCGCTAAGAAAGGCGCGCGAGGTTTTTGCGCGTACAGACGGAGACGCCGTCGTGCTCGGCTCGGACACCGTCGTTTGTATCGGCGATGAAATTCTCGGCAAGCCGAAAAACGAAGCCGATGCGTTCGCGATGCTGAAAAGGCTTTCGGGCAGTGTTCACGAGGTTATAAGCGGATATGCCGTTATCGACAGAGACAGAGAAGAAAGCGGCTGTTGTGTAACAAAAGTGCGCTTCCGCGAGCTTTCCGACAGCGAAATAACCGCGTATATAAACACGCTTGAGCCTATGGACAAAGCCGGCGCGTACGGAATTCAGGAGCGCGCCTGCCTTTTCGCCGAAAGCTTCGAGGGTGATTTCTACAATATAATCGGACTTCCGATAGCTCCGCTTTATCCTATTTTGAAGGACTTCTCGATCCTTCCCGATTGGCAAAAGTAGCTATTTTCGGCTCAGCCAAGCCTCAAGCGCGCTCATTTCGCGAGTCGCGTCCTCTGCTCCGATTTCATAAACGGCGCGGACTCGTTCGGGATCATGCTCCATACGTCCTATCGTAAGCGGACGGCTCGGGCGGATAACGAACACCTCGCCGTTTTTTTCGAGCTCCCTTATATATTCAAGGGTTCTGTTGTAGCGCTCGCTCAAGCCGAGCAGAGCTTTTACAAATTCGGGATACTTTTTATACAAAAGCTTCGCAAGCAGGCCGTGCTCCTGCTTTTTTTCGTATCCGTCGTGCCGTGTGAGCACGATAATATTCCGTTCGAATCCCATTTCGCGAAAGGCTTTTATCGGGATACTGTCGGCACAGCCGCCGTCGAGATATTTTTTGCCGTTTATTTCCACAATGCGCGAAAAATAAGGCAGGCTCGCCGAGGCACGCAGGTATTCTATATCGGCAAGCATATCGTTTATTTTTATATGTTCCGGCAGACCGGTTTCGAGATTGGCAACCGTAACGAAAAACGGAATACCGCAATTATCGAACGCTTCGTAATCATAGGGCACGAGCTTTTCGGGCAGCTCGTGATACGCGAAATCGGCGCCGACGATATCGCCGGTCTTTAAAAAGCTTTTAAGGCTCATAAAGCGTGGGTCGCCGCAATATCTCGTATAATAATCTATACTTCTTCCCTTTTGCCCCGAAAGGAACGAGCAGCCGTGCGCCGCGCCTGCCGAAACGCCTATAACTCCGTCGGGTCTTATGCGATTTTCAAGAAATACGTCGAGAACCCCTGCGGTATATATCCCGCGGAATCCGCCGCCCTCCAGAACAAGTCCCGTTTTCAAACCGAATCCTCCGAATTTTTTATGATTTTTTCACTGCTATTGTAACACTTTTTTATTCGATAATCAAGTCGCTGTATAAAAACGCCAAAAAAGAGGATATTAATGAAAAAGAACATTCGGAAGGAAAATTTTTATGAAGAAACGTCTTGTTATATTGCTTTCTCTGCTTATCGTTTCGCTCCTCGCGGGCACAGCGTCGGCAGAGGGCAGTGAAATTTCCTACGGTAAGAGCTACACTCTTATCACACCCGCATCCGCGGCTTATCCCGACAACTCCGCCAAGCTCACCGACGGAATATTCGGCACGCTTCCCGACGGAAGCACGAGCTATTATTCGAGCGGAGCTTATATCGGCTTTAATCAGGTCGATGCGGACGAAAACGGCAATTTCGTTATAATACTCGACCTCGGCAAAAAATATACCGATATTTCGGCGGTTACGATTGGGTTCCTGAACGAAACAGACGTGGGTATATATGCGCCGAAAAGCGTTTCGTTTGCACTTTCCGACGACCGCAACGGAATTTATACCGAGCTCGGCAGCTTGAATACGGCAAAGCCGACCGATGCGGGAATTTCGGAAACGCACGCCATGACTCTCGCGGCAGACGATGCCGAGGGCAGATATCTGCGCGTAACGATTGCTCATCTCGGCAAATTCACCGATAAGGACGGAAACGAAAAAAGCGCGGGCTGGACCTTTATCGACGAAATAAGCGTTTATTCCTCGGGCAATGCCGAGGGCGGAATTGAGGGAGGAACAGGCTCGCTTCCCGAGCAGAGCAAGCCCTCTCCCGCAGAAAGCAGTGAAATAACCGAAAGCGAAACAAGCGCGCCCCCTTCGGAATCGAGCGCACCCGAGATCCTCGATGCAGGCGACGGCGGAATTTTCGTATTCGTCCTTCTCGCGATTTCCTCTGTTGCAATGATCGGCGCACTCTTCACCGGCAGAGCGATCAAAAATAGACTGTAAAAAAATAACGCTTCCCGTAAAATTCGGGAAGCGTTTTTTATTTTAGTGCTGCCAAGCGCCGAGATAGTTTTTCTGATTTTCGGTAAGGGT
>JAGBWF010000154.1 GCA_017629895.1 Clostridia bacterium | reverse complement strand
CTCGATTTGCCGTCGCGGCTGATTTTGCGCGTAACGGTTATACAGCCGTCCTCCTCGGGCTCTATCTCCATTTCGGCGAGCTTGCTTTTCGTGTATTCGTCGTCGATTTCGAAAATGCCCTCGACAAGCGCGCTTTCCTCGCCTGTGCGTATTATTTCCTTGTCGCTTCTCGCGCCGCAAAGCAAGCCGAGAGAATCGATGATAATGCTTTTGCCCGCGCCGGTTTCACCCGTGAACGCGCAAAAGCCGTTATCGATATCGAGCGACAGCTTTTTTATCAGCGCTATATTCTCTATATAAACCGATAAAAGCATAAATTTCTCCCAAAAATCAGATAAGTCCGTTCAGAATGTCCGCAATGCTTTTTGCGGAATCGTTGTCCTGCGCGATAATAAGCAGGGTATCGTCCCCTGCGAGTGTGCCGACTACTTTTTCGAAGGGCATCGCATCGACAGCCGCGCCGACAGCCGAGCCCATACCCGCATAGGTCTTTACGACCACGAGATTGTTGGCGCAGGCAACCGAGGATACCGCCTGACGAAGTATAAGCGTGAACTTTCCGTTTATTTCGTGTACCCTCGACTCCTTGCCCGCACGGTAGCGGTAAACGCCGTCGCCGAGGTCGGATTTGATAATACCGAGCTCACGGATATCGCGCGAGACGGTGGCTTGCGTAACCTTAAAGCCGCAATCGCCGAGCCTTTCCTGAAGCTCCTCCTGCGTTTCGATACGGTTATCCTTGATAAGCTCGAGTATTTTATTTTGTCTTGCCTTTTTCATTTTTACCCTCACGACATTTTATTATAGAGAGTTTCGTAAAACGCGTCCTTTTTGAGCTTTATAAGCTCGAGCGTGCGCTCCGAGCGGGTAACGATAACTCTGTCGCCCTTTTTGAGACCGCAAACGCTTCTGCCGTCGGAGATGAGAAGATTGTTTCCGTCGGCGCTGTTGTTAATGATTTCCAGACAGGAATTTGAAGAAAAGACCATAGCCCTCGCACCGAGCGAATGGGGACATATCGGGCAGACGCAGAAGGCGTCGAGCTTGGTGTCGATTATCGGGCCGCCCGCGCTCATTGCATAAGCGCTCGAGCCTGTCGGGGTTGCGAAAATAAGCCCGTCGGCACGGTAGGCGCAAACGTCGGCACCGTCGCATAGCAGAGCGATATCGGCGATATCACCGTCGGTCTGTCTTGCAACGACAGCCTCGTTGAGCGAGGTCGATTCTGCTGTAAGCTTTCCGTTTCTTATCACCTTAACGTCGATAAGCATTCGCTTTTCGGTGATAAAGCCGGTTTTAAGAGCCGAAAGCATATAAAGTTCGGTATTTTCAAGCCCGCTCATATAACCGAGCGTGCCGAAGTTTATACATATAATAGGCTTGTTTTTGCGGAAGGCAATACGGCAGGCGTTGAGCATCGTACCGTCGCCGCCGAGTGCGATAACGGCATCAAAATCGCCGCCGTCGCCGTTTTCGTAGCGGGTATGTGCGATTCCGAGCTTATCGAGCGTTTCCTCTATCGGCTTTATTTCCTTGTCGCGCACGTTTCCCTTCGGCGAAGGGAAGAGCAATACCTTTTCTACTGTCATAACACCATTCCAAAGCTATATTTTTTTGAAAATTGCGAGATATTCGCGGTTGCCGTCGCCGCCGAGTATAGAGGATTCGGTAAAGCCGCACCGCTTAAAGCCGAATATTCCCGCGCTCTCGTCGAGCCTTTGCATAATTTCCTTTATAACCCGACCGTCGCGGTCGCGCACTATTCCGCCCTTGCCGATATGGCTTTTGCCCGCCTCGAACTGAGGCTTTACAAGGGTTATCATCGTCTTGCCCGAAGCAAGAATATCCGAGCACGCCTCGTATATAAGCGCCTGCGAGATAAACGAAACGTCCATAACGATCAGGTCTATCTCTCTGTCGAAATCCTCTTTTTTCGCATAACGTGCGTTAAAGCCCTCGATACAGCAAACGCGCTCATCGTTTTTGAGCGAGATATCGAGCTGTGAATGTCCGACGTCGAGCGCGTAAACGAAATTCGCGCCGTTTTGAAGAAGACAGTCGGTAAATCCGCCCGTCGAGGCTCCTATGTCGAGCGCGGTAAGTCCGCTTACGTCGAAGCCGAACTCCTTTAGCGCGCAAAAAAGCTTTTCGCCCGCGCGGGAGACGAACCTGTCGCTTTTTACCGCCTCTATCTCCTCGCTGCCCGTGATTTCGAGCGAGGGCTTTTCCGCCTTTATTCCGTCGACAAAAACTCTGCCCTCGGAAATGGCGGTCTGTGCCTTGCTTCGACTTGCGAATATGCCGTTTTCGGCAAGATAGATATCAAGCCTCATTGCAAAGCTCCTCCAATGCGTTTTCGATTCCCTTCGGCGAAAGCGAAAGCAGCGACAAAAGCTCGCCGTTGCTTCCGTGCTCGGGGAAAATTCCGTCGATAGCGAGGATCTTGTATTTTATTTTTTTGATATCGCCCGATTCGGTCAGCTCGGCACAAAGCCTTTGTGCTATACCGCCGTTTTTAATGCCCTCCTCGGCGAATACCGTGTTTTCTATACCGCAAAGCGCGCCCTTTATCTCTTCGATCGGGAGAGGGGAGAGGCGCTTTATGCAGATAACTCTCGTTGCAATTCCGCGTTTTGCAAGGCTTTCTGCCGCCAAGCAAGCGGAATCGAGCAGACGGCTGTAGGTGATGATCGCGCTTTTCGGAGCTTCGCCGTAATCGCGGATATCGACGCATTCGCCGATAACGAAGCCCTCGGTATCGAAATCGACGCTTTTCGGATATCGGATAACGACGGGGCAGTCTGCCTGCAGGGCTTTATCAAAGCATTCCTCGAGCGATTTAAAGCTGTTGGGCGCATAGAAGATAACGCCGGGTATCTCCGAAATAAACGCCGTGTCGAAAATTCCGTGGTGGGTTGCGCCGTCGTTGGCGACAAGACCTGCGCGGTCGAGCGCGATTATAACGTGCAGCTTCTGGAGCGCGGCATCGTGGATAAGCTGGTCGAATGCGCGCTGCATAAAGGTGGAATAGACCGCGAAAACGGGTATCATACCCTCGGTAGCAAGACCGCAGGCAAATGTCATCGCGTGCTCCTCTGCGATACCGACGTCGAAAAACCTTTCGGGGAATTTCTTTGCAAAGGGGGAAAGCCCCGTGCCGTCGGGCATTGCGGCGGTTATCGCGCAGATACGTCCGTCCTTTTCGGCGCGGTCGAGAATAATGCTTCCGAAGCGCTCGGAATAGGATTCAAGCCCGTTGCTTTTTATCGTTCCGCTTTCGATATCGAAGCCCGAAACGCCGTGGAAAAGGTCGGGGCGCTCCTCAGCGGGAGGGTATCCGAGTCCCTTTTTGGTGCATATATGCACGACACAGCATTTTTTATCGTCCTTCGCCTCGGAAAGCAGGCGTTCGAGGTGCTTTTCGTCGTTGCCGTTGACGGGGCCGTAGTAATTGAGCCCGAACTGCTCGAAAAGGTTTTGCGACATTGCCACGCGCTTTATACTGTTTTTAACCTTGCGTGCAAGCTTTATAATAGCGTTTCCGAGCGGAAGATGCCCGAAAAATCGCTTCATTCCGTTCTTGAAGGCGAAATATTTTACGCTTGAGCGTACCTTCGAAAAATATCGGCTCATACCGCCGACGTTGGGGGAGATACTCATATCGTTATCGTTGAGCACGATAATAAGCCGTTCGAGGTCTGCACAGTTGTTGAGTGCCTCGTAGATCATACCGCCCGTGAATGCGCCGTCGCCGACCACCGCGATGGTATAGCTTTCTTTTCCGCACAGCGAATTAGCCGCGGCAATACCCGCGGCTGCAGAAATCGAGGTCGAGCTGTGTCCCGCACCGAACGCATCGTGCTCGCTTTCGCTCCTCTTCGGGAAGCCCGAGATACCCCCGAGCTTGCGGAGAGTGGAAAATTCCTCTCTTCTGCCTGTAAGAAGCTTGTGGACGTAGCTTTGGTGTCCGACGTCGAATATTCTTTTATCTTCGGGCGTATCGAAAACACGGTGGAGCGCGAGCGTAAGCTCAACGGCGCAAAGGTTTGCCGCCAGATGCCCGCCGTTTTCCGAAACGGTTTTCAAAAGAGCCTCTCTTATCTCGCTTGCGAGCAGAGGGAGCTCTGATTCGTGCAGTGCTTTAAGATCGCGCGGGGAATTGATTTTTTCGAGGATCATAAATTATTTCCTATTTGAATATCGCTTCGGGGGAAAATCCGAAGCGACGGTGATACAAAAGGTTTTTATTTTCTGAAGCCGCAAAGAAGCATTGCGACCGATTTTACGATTTTGGTATTGTGCTTCATGGCAACCGATTTGCCGAGCGCCTTGCCGCCGACGGTGAACGCCGAGATGAGCGAGGTAAGCGCGAGAGTAAGAAGAAATGCGATATCGGCATCCATTTCCGAAAAGAGCTTGAGCGCGATGCCCGCACCCGTTGCACCCGAAACGACGCCTGCGATATCGCCGACGATATCGTTGCAGAACGAGCTGACCTTTTCGGCGTTATTTATCAGCCAGACAGCCTTCTGACCCGTTTTGAGCCTTCTCGCCGCCATCGAATTGAAGGGGCTTATATCGGCGGTGGTAACCGCAAGACCGATAATATCGAAAAGGATACCGAGCGAGATTATCGCAATAAGAACAAGCGCCGAAACGGCGAGCGAGAGCAGGGAAACCACCTTGTCGCTTGCCGCCGAAAGACAGGCGGTGATCAAAAAGGAGATCGAAAACGCGATGAGAGCCCAGCGGGTGTTGCTCATTTTTTTGTTCTTTTTTTCTTTACGCTTTCCGCATATACGCGGGTTGGGTTTTTCGTCCATAGTGTTCCTTGGTGAAGTTATGAGTTATGAGTTATGAGTTATGAGTTGAGGTAAGCTTTTCTTGCGAAAAGCTATTTTAATTTTAAAATTCCATAAAAATCCGCGACATGCGCGTGGATTTTTATACCTTGGAGCTTCGCAATCTCGGACAAGATACGAAGTATCGCGCACGAGATCGGCGCGAGCGTACGAAGCTCACAAAACCGATTAAAACGCTTGTCGTTTTAATCGAACGCGAAAGCGTTGATGGCGGCACAAAACGTAAACTTTGTGGCATACGGTCAAGTAGGTTTTCCCCGCGGACTACTTCTTGTCGCCAATGAAGCGGTTCCCCTTTAAAGCCCGAGTCGGAGCATCACTGCGTCCGCGACTTGATTGCCTCTAAGTCCACACTGCAATCCGTTTTGTGCCTCATATTTAATGTTAATACAGCCTAGGAGTTTTCCTCAATACCCCTTCTTATCTGCCTAATCCTCTTTTGCAGATATGATTTCAACAGGGGAAAGCCGAGTCTTCGGTAGCTAATCTCCGACCGGCATAACCTGTATCCGCCGATATCCACGCAAGGCAGGCTACGTCTATCCACAGCGTCAAAAAATGCACCGCATGATAGGTTTAATCTTTAATCTGTAAATAACTCGCGTTACCGAGGGATTACCCCTTCGGTGAGCGGATATCCACAGAAGAAAGCCTCCAAAGGTAAGTGGGTCGAATGCCGTATACCATTACAGCCCGCCCACAAACCTATTCTCCCAGCACCCACCCTCAACTGGGCGTAGACAGCAGGCACAAGGAGCTTCATCGATTTGCCTTTACGCGTATTTTTAGGCACGCTTTCAGCAGCGAAGGAATAACTAGGATACTGCGCCATCGTTGTAATTATAACACATTATGTATAAAAATACAAGTGTTTTCAACTAATTTGCGGTTAAACTATCTTTCTCTCGTTAAAATATAATCGCAAAATTCGAGCAATTCACGCTTGCGTCCGCAATTGTCGAAGCAATCGAGCGCGAGCTTCGCTCTTTCGATACAGTCGCTCGCAAGCTTTTTCGCAAGCGGTACGCCGATAAGCGAGGCAAACGTGCTTTTTTGCTGCTCTGCGTCCTTGCCGATGCTCTTTCCGAGCTGCTCGGGGGTTGAATAAATATCCAATAAATCGTCGGTTATCTGGAACGCGCGTCCCATAAACGGTGTAAATTCCTTTGTGGCGAGAATCTGCTTCTCGCTGCCGCCCGCCGCGATACAGCCGAGCGCGCAGGCGCATTCGAAAAGCGCGCCCGTTTTGTTATCGACAAGGCTTGTAAGCTCCTCGAGCGTTAATCTCTTGCCCTCGCCGTCTATATCGTATTGCTGTCCCGCGCACATACCGAACCTGCCCGATTTTTCGGAAAGAAGAAGGACTGCCTTTAAATTCTGCTCGGGGGTGCAAAGGCGGTTTTTGCCTGCGACAGAAAACGCATCGAGCGCAAGCGAATCGCCCGCAAGAATCGCGGTAGCCTCGCCGAACGCTTTATGATTTGAGGGCTTTCCTCGGCGCATATCGTCGTTATCCATAGCGGGAAGATCGTCGTGTATAAGCGAGAATGCGTGTATCATTTCTATCGCACAGCCGTAATCGAGCGCTTTTTCGGGTGCTTCTCCGCAGAGCGCGCAAAAGCAGAGCGCAAGATAGGCACGCAGCCTCTTTCCGCCGCCGAGCGCGGAATAGCGAACGGCTTCGTTAAGTCGTTCTGCACCTCTTTTTTCGGAAAGAAGCTCGGAAAGCCTTACTTCGACTAGGCTTGCCGCTTCGTTTAACGATTCGAAAAAGCTCATTGCTCGCCGAACTCCTCTTCGGTAAGAACGTTGCCCTTCATCTGCAAGAGCTTAACCTTTTCCTCTGCCGCGTCCAAGCGCTCGGTGCAGAGCTTGACAAGGCCCGTGCCCTCGTCGAAAAGCTTTATAAGGTCTTCAAGCGGTACGTTGCCGCTTTCCAATGCCTTTACTATTTGCTCGAGTCGGGACAGAGCCTGCTCGAAGGTCATTTCGTTACTCATTTTTTGTTTCCTTTCACTGCGTTTTTCAAAGCGCGTAGCTCGCTGCCCGTGAGCTCGCGGTATTCGCCTGCTTTTAAATCTCCGATACGCAACGGTCCGAGCGAGATTCTTTTTAATTTGGTTATATAAACGCCTACCTGCTCGCAAATACGGCGGATCTCGCGGTTTTTGCCCTCCGAAAGCGTGAATTTGACAACGCTCGATTGCTCGTTTCGGCTTACAAGCTCAACGCCGACGGGCGCGATCCTTTCGCCGTCGAGCATTTTAACTGCGCGAAGTCTGTCGAGCTCTTCGTTTTCGACCTTGCCCTTGAGGGTAACCGAATAAACCTTTTTTATCTCGCCCGAGGGGTGAGCGATGGCGTTTGCAAGCTCGCCGTCGTTGGTCATAAGCAAAAGCCCCTCGCTGTTCAGATCGAGCCTGCCGACAGGATAAACGCGAACCCCGATATCGACTATATCGGCAACGCTTTTTCTGCCCTTTTCGTCGGACATCGTGGTAACCACGCCCTTCGGCTTGTTTAACATTATATACGCCTTGCGCGCGCTGTTCGGCACGACGCTTTTGCCCTTATAGGTAACCGCGTCGTTCTGCGGGTCGATTCGCATACCGATAGTTGCGGTTACGCCGTTGACGGCAAACGAGCCCGCCACTATTTCCTTTTCCGCCGCTCTGCGCGACATAAGACCGCATTCGGCAATATATTTTTGCAGCTTGATATCTTCCATAAAAACCTGTTTCCGAAAAGTGTATTCTTTTCATGCATAATAATACAGCTTTATTTTATAATATAAAAACGCGCTTGTCAACCAAAAAGTTCACAATAACCTACTAAAAGATTATTAATAAGTTTACGTTATACTTATTGACAATCGCGAAAATACATATTATACTGAAAATACAGAAAACTTACAGAATTAAGAGGCAAAAAATGAGCGTACTTGTAACCGGCGGTACGGGCTATATCGGCTCGCATACCTGCGTTGATTTTATCGAAAAGGGAAAGGAAGTTATCATTCTCGATAACCTTTCCAACTCCAAGGAGGAGGTTGTCGGCTTTATCGAGCAGATAACCGGCATCCGTCCCAAGTTTTATAATATCGATCTTCTCGACAGAGAGGGCGTAAAGCGCGTTTTCGATGAAAACGACATAGATACCGTTATTCACTTTGCGGGCCTTAAGGCTGTCGGCGAATCGGTGGCTAAGCCTATCGAATATTATCATAATAATATCACGGGCACCCTTAACCTTATCTTCGAAATGCGCGACCACGATTGCTTCAAGCTCGTGTTCTCCTCGAGTGCAACCGTTTACGGCAAGCCCGAAACCGTTCCGATAAAAGAGGATTTCCCGCTTTCCACCACCAACCCCTACGGCACCACCAAGCTCTATATCGAGCGTATTCTTACCGATCTTTGCGTTGCGGACGACCGTTTCTCCGTCGTTCTTCTCCGCTATTTCAATCCCATCGGCGCGCACGACAGCGCACTTATCGGCGATAACCCCAACGGTATCCCCAACAACCTTATGCCCTACGTTACCCGCGTTGCAAAGGGAACCCTTCCTCATCTCAACGTTTTCGGTAACGATTACGACACCTGCGACGGTACCGGCGTGCGCGATTTTATCCACGTTCTCGACCTTGCGGCAGGACACTATGCGGCACTCAAGGCACTTGAAAAGAGCGGCGTTTCGATCTATAACCTCGGTACCGGCAACGGCTATTCGGTGCTTCAGCTTATCGATGCGTTCGAGCGCGTAAACAACATCAAAATCCCTTATCAGATCACAGACCGCCGTCCCGGCGATATCGCGGAATGCTATGCCGATGCAAGCAAGGCAGAGCGCGAGCTCGGCTGGAAGGCTGTTCACACCCTCGATGAAATGTGCGCTTCCGCTTGGAAGTTCGAATCGAGCATAAAGTAGGAGAAGAAATTGTTCCGAAGATTTTTTATCGGCCGCTACGGCAGCGATCAGCTGAATTTCGCGCTCATCGTCGCCTCGCTCGTTTGCGGCGGTATGACCCTTATCACCTACGGCGTTGCCGAAATGGTATTTTCTCTGCTTCAGTTTGCGTTGCTTACCGTTTGGTGCCTTCGTGCCTTTTCGCGTAATCACCGCAACAGAAGCATCGAAAATCAAAAATTCCTTCGCTTCTGGCGTAGCTTCAAGGAGAAGAATAAATGGCTTTTCGGCTTTTTCTCCCGCCTTGCCGACAGAAAGCACGTATATTTCAAATGCCCGAGCTGTAAATCGCGCCTGCGCGTTCCCCGCGGCAGAGGTAATATTACCGTTACCTGCCCGAGATGCAGACACAGGTTCGATAAAAAAAGCTGAAATCATAAACACATTGGACGGAAACTCGCGTTTCCGTCCTTTTTCTATTGACAAAAGACAAAAGCTATGATAATATAACAAGTGATATATAACAAACGATATATATAAACGGGAGGTATGCGTATGCCGCCAAAGGCAAGAATAACAAGGGAAGATATTACGGCTACCGCGCTTGCGCTTGTGCGTGAAAAGGGTGAGGGTGCGATAAACGCGAGAGCGATCGCAAATTCGCTTCAATGCTCGACACAGCCGGTTTTTTCGAACTTTGCGAATATGGAATCGCTCCGCGAAAGCGTTATAAAGAGTGCATACAACGAATATTTCGGATTTATCGAAAACGAGATAAAAAGCGGTAAATACCCGCGCTACAAGTCGTTCGGTATGGCTTATATCCGCTTCGCGAGAGAGGAAAAAGAGCTGTTTCGGCTTTTATTTATGCGCGACAGAAGCGGCGAGGACACGAGCGCGCTTTCCCCCGATTTCGAGGAATCGGTGCGTATGCTGATGCAGGCGAACGACATTTCGGAGGAGAGCGCAAGGCTGATGCATCTCGAGATGTGGACGGCGGTACACGGTATCGCAACGATGACGGCGACCTCGTTTCT
>JAGBWF010000153.1 GCA_017629895.1 Clostridia bacterium | reverse complement strand
GCAGACCGAGAGAAATGAGGGTAGTTTTGAAGAAAAACGAGCGTCGCCTTACAAGAGTAAGGCAGTCGAAGTTTTTCTTCAAAGCCCTTGAAAATACAATAAAAAATCTCTATTCCTTATGAAAATACAGTGCGCTTTCGTTTCGTTGAAAGAACACTGTTTCTTTTATGTTTTTTCAAGGGCGTAAATAGCCCATTTATATCGGTCTGAGAGGGGATTTTGCAAAATCCCCTCTCTCTCGCTCTCTCCCAAAAACCTTTAGACATAAAAACAATTAAATATCACACGGTTGCAGCAAAAAAAACAAGGAGAGACTTTTTCGGTCTCTCCTTTGCTTTTTATGTAATTTACGGCTTCGGAGGTACGTCGGGCGTCATTTTATTGACCTGACGCTGCGCCATAACGAGTCTGTAATATCTGCCCTTATTGCGCATAAGCTCGTCGTGCGGGCCGACCTCCTCGATTTTTCCCTTTTCGAAAACGACTATCTTCGTCGCGTTACGCAGGGTCGAAAGCCTATGTGCGATCGCAATGGTGGTTCTGCCGCCCGCAAGCCGCGCGATAGCCTCCTGAATCTGCTTTTCGGTTTCGGTATCGAGCGAGCTCGTCGCCTCGTCGAGAATAAGCATGCGCGGGTTACGCAATATCGCACGGGCAATAGCGATTCTCTGTCTTTCACCGCCCGAAAGGGTATTTCCGCGGTCGCCGACGTAGGTATTATAGCCGTCGGGCTGCTTCATAATAAATTCGTGCGCGTTTGCAAGCTTGGCGGCGCGGATAACCTCATCACGCGTTGCGCCCGGCTTTGCATAGGCGATATTGCCGTATATCGTGCCGTGGAAAAGGAAGTTTTCCTGAAGCACGACGCCTATCTTCGAGCGGTAGGAGTGCTGGTCTATCTCGCGGAGGTCCTTGCCGTCGATGGTTATTGCGCCCTCGGAAACGTCGTAGAGCCTGAGCGCGAGGTTTGCCGCGGTCGTTTTACCGACGCCGCTCCTGCCGACAAAGCCGACCATTTCGCCGTTATTTATCTTCAAATCGATATTTTTGAGAACGTACTCTGCATCCTCGTAGCCGAAGGAAACGTTTTTGAACTCGAGATCGCCGTGGATGCTTTCGAGCTTTTCACCTGTGCCGAAGCTTTCGCTCTTTTCATCGAGAAGCTCGGTTATCTTCGAAAGCGAGGTCGTTGCACGCGCGATACGGCGGGGCACGAACGACATCCAGCGGATAGGCTCGTACATAAGTCCGACGTAGGAAACGAACTGCATAAGGTCGCCGAGCGCAAAGCCGGTATCGCCCGAGGTTATGAACGAGGGATCGCCCACAAGCTCACAGCCGAGGAAGAAAAGCACCGCATATTCGCCGATGCCGAGCAAAAAGTTGGCAAACGGCATTATCATATTCCAGGTAAGCTCGTTTTTCTTGCTTATCTCGGCAATACGCTTTGCCGCGGTATCGAAGCGTTTTTCCTCGCGCTTTTCGGTACCGTAGGTCTTGACCACTCGCATACCCGAAAAAACGTCGTGCATAAGCGTGCCCGCATCGGTTTCCACCTGCCACTGACGGTGGTAGAGCCTGTGCGTGAAGCGGTGAAGCATTCTGAACATAATCACGAGAAGCGGTATGGGCACGATAACAATGATCGAAAGCCTCCAGTTGAAAATGAACAGCATCACTGCTATCGAGCCGAGCGTGAGTGCCTGCTGCAAAAGGTTCGGCACAAGCCAGGTTATAAATTCGCGCAGCTCCTCGGTATCGCCCGAAACGCGCTGTATAAGCTCGCCCGCACTGCGCTTATTAAGTCCCGAAAGCGAAAGCTCCTGTATCTTTCGGTAGACCTCCTCGCGCATTTTTATGATTATATCCTTCGATGCCTTGGCGATAACCAAGCGTCTCGCCGCAACGAACAGTGCGCTCAAAAGACCGAGCGTTGCCATCGCAACGATAAGCCAGATAAATCCGCTCTTATCCTCGGGCGCGGGGGTTGCCGCGATATAATCGTTAATAAGGTGCTTGTTTATAATGGGAAGCACCACCGAAATTCCCGAAACGCCGATAAGCAGAAGTCCTGCAAACAAAAGCTTGGCGATATGCGGCTTCGCATAGGGCAGCAGCCTTTTGAAAAGCTTCTTTTTATCGATACACTTTTCGCAGGTCGTTCTTCCGCGCGCAAAGGGCTTGCCGCATTTTTCACATACGGCAACCTTCGGGTCGGGAACGTTTTCACCCTTGCGCGCGCCCTCCAGCTTTCTCGCGGCGGCACGGAAGACCGTCGCAAGCTTCATATCGGCTCTGCAAAGCTCTGCTTCGCCGTCATCGTTTTTGGTTTCGAGCGAAACACAGCCCCAAAGCGAAACGAATTTTATCTCGGAAAGCGAAGTAAGCTCGATAACTTTGAGCTCGCGATCCTCCTCGAGCATATAAAGCTTACCCTCCGACAGCGCGCAAACGCCGACGGTTCTGCGGTTTTCGAACGTCAGATTGTAATTAAACGTATAAGGCTTTTCCTCGGGCACCGATTTCAAAAGCTCGTCCCTTACCTTTTTAAAGGGATCGGGCTTCGGCTTTTTTCGGAACAGCCTTCCAAAAAATTTTTTAATACCCATTACAAATACAACTCTATCTTTTTAAAGCTTTTTCTGTCGAGCTTCGCTACGTCCTCGATTCTGTAGCGATTTCCGTCGACGTCGGTGATTATGAGCATACCGCCGCCGACGCGTGCGATATTACGATAGGTATCGTGCATCGAAAAGGTCAGCTCGCCGACGTCGGATTCGACCTCCCAGAAGGAATATCCGAGCTTTTCCTTGAGCGATTTTATTTTTATCACCGTCGGGCAGAGGTATTTTCTGTCGAGCTCGGCGCGTATTATCTCCTGCGCTTCGGCGGGAAGCTCGTTCAGGTTGCGTATCATCGCGTATTCCCTGCCATCCTTATTGAGCACCGAGATATATTCGTCGGGGGTTTCAAACGGGAAGCAACGGTGGAAAAAAACGCGTCCGAGGTCCTGCTTGACCGGTGTTTTGTCCTGCTCTGCCTCGAGATCGTCGGTTATTTTGGGAAGCACCGCCTCGAGTGCGGGGAAGCCGTTTTTCGTGCGGTAAAAGCGCGAATTGTCGGCGGTAAGATATATAACCTCGGCAAGCTCGAGGAAATTATCGTTTCTGTTTTCGTTCATCGTATCATTCTCCTATTCCGACAGTTTTTAATGCCTCTGCCTGAAGCTTGTAAAGCTTGAAATAAACGCCCTTTTGCTTCAAAAGCTCCTGCGCCGTGCCGCTTTCGGCAACACGTCCGTTTTCGATCGCGATAAGCTTGTCGGCATCGCGAAGCGTCGAAAGCCTGTGCGCGATAATAACGGTGGTGCGGTTTTTCGTCAGTCTGTCGAGCGCCGCCTGAATGTTTCGCTCGGTCTGGGTATCCATCGCCGCGGTTGCCTCGTCGAGAATAAGTATCTTCGGGTTACGCAAAAGCGCACGCGCTATCGAAACTCTCTGCTTTTCGCCGCCCGAAAGGTCCTTTTTGCCGAAGCCTATTTCGGTATCGTAGCCGTCGGGATATTTTATAATAAAATCGTGTGCGGATGCCGTTTTCGCCGCCGCGATAACCTGCTCACGCGTTGCGTTCGGGCAGGCGTAGCGGATATTTTCGAGAATGCTTCCGCGGAAAAGATAGGTTTCCTGCGATACTATCGCGATGTTTTCGCGCAGATATTCAAAGGGAAGCTCCTTTATGTTCACACCGTCGATATAAACGCCGCCGGTCTTAACGTCGTAAAGCCTTGTAAGCAGATTTGCAAGCGTGCTCTTGCCCGCGCCCGTCTGCCCGACTATGCCGAGCGTCGTGCCTGCGGGGATATGGAAGCTCACGCCGTCGATAACCTTGCGGTTTTCAACGTAGGAGAAGGTAACGTCGCGGAATTCGACCTCGCCCTTACATTCGGCGGGAACAGTCGGGTTTTCGGATTCACGCACCTCGGGCTGTGCATCGCGGATTTCGAAAAGTCGCTGAATGGCGTTGAGCGTTTCGCTCCACCAGTTAGAAACGTCCGCAAGCTGCTCGATCGGGCCGAAAATGAGCGAAAAATAGCCGATAAACGCCATAAGACGTCCGTAGCTCATATCGCCCGTCGCGTTCATTACCTGCCAGCCGCCGACACCCCAAACGACGTAGGAGCCGATGCGGAGAAGATAATGCAAAAACGGGAAAATGCGTGCGCTGAAGGACTGAATTTCGTTTCTTGCCTCGGCAAGCTCGGTGTTTCGCTTGCCGAATCTGCCCATTTCCTCGTCCTCGCGCGAGAAGGATTTTACAACTCGCATACCGTTCAAAACGTCGCTCACGAGCGAATTGAAGGAACGGCGCTTCGAATAGCCCTTTGCGTGAAGCTTGTCGAAAACGTTGAAAATAAACTTAAAGCCGACAAAGAAGAGCGGAATGGTAACGAAGGTATACAGCGCGAGCACGAGGTTCTGCGAAAGCATAACCCCCATTATAACCGCGAGCTGAACGACGTTCAGAACGAGATACGGAAATCCGTCGCAGAAGAACCAATAAAGCGTTAAGCTGTCGCTGTTTACCTGCGTCATAAGTCCGCCTGTCTGGCGGTTTGTGAAAAATCCGAGTGAAAGATTGCTTATCGTGTTGAATATCATCTTTTTAAGGTCGTAGGTAACGTTCGCCGCCACGCTCGAGCTTATTGCACCCGAAATAAGATTGACAATAAGCGAAGCGATTCGCACGCCGACGATAAGCAGAACTATTGCGAGCACGTCGCCCGCTGTCGAGCCTGCCTTGCCGAGAACCTCGTCATACAAAAGCTCGTTGCTTATATAGGGTGTAACGACACCGAGCCCCGCGATAAGACCGAAGGCGAGAAGCACCATTGCTATCGCGCGCTTATAGCGGAAAAACAGTGTCGCAAGACGCTTTACAAGACGCGCCTTATCCATACAGTTCGGGCAGATCTTCAGCTCCTCGTCGGGATAGCGTCTTCCGCATTTGCTGCAGATATGTAGCTCGTAATTTTCATTTTCGTATTCGCTCGGCTCGAGCCTGCCGTTCTTTTTCAGGTCGCCGATCGCGCGGCAGAGCACCGCGGCACCGTGCTTGCAGGCAGAGGAGAAATTGAAAATCAGCCTGTCCTCGCCGTCTGCTTCGGCAACGACTCTGCCCGTCGAAATAAGCTGCTCTGCTCTCGGCTCGCCGATATCCTTTACCGCAAAGCGCTCGTAACGACTTATTTTGAACTCCTCGCTTCTTATCTTGCCGCCGTTTGCCGATCTGCCCGCAGAGGTAAATTCGATAATACCCTCTGCTATAACCGCCTCGGAATCCGTCAGCATTATAAAGCAATCGCCTCTGCTGCCGTCGGCGCGAAGATCGGAGCGCATCGCGAGAAGTGTGTTCTCCTCGGTTACGCCGACCGATGCGAAATATTTCGATACCACCGAGGGTATCTTGTCTACGTAAACGGTTTTCAATTTTTTATCCATACCCTTTTTTACAAAAAATCCGGTTTCTTTCTTCGATTTTACACCGAAAAACAGCAAATTGCAATAGTTTATTATAAGGTTTCGAGCCATTCAACCGACGGTCGAAGCGAAAATGTGAAAATCTCCTGCGAAAAGGACTTGAAATATATTAAATGTTGTGATAGAATAAATCGATTATTTATAATTGGAGTAGTATCGCTATGACAAATATCGCAATACTCGGCTTCGGCGTTGTCGGCGGCGGCGTTTACGAGGTTATCTCGCGCGCAAGCAAAAGCCCGCTCAACGAAGTCAATATAAAATACATTCTCGACCTTCGCAGCTTCCCCGATCATCCGCTCGGCGACAGGGTTACCACCGATTTCGATAAGATCCTTGCCGATGAATCGGTAAGCGTCGTTGTCGAAACGATGGGCGGCGACGGCGTTGCCTATAAATTCAGCCTTGCGGCGCTCAAGGCGGGCAAGAACGTCGTTACCTCGAACAAGGCTGTCGTTGATAAATACGGCAAGGAGCTTGAAGCGGCGGCAAAGGAAAACGGCGTCGTTTATCTCTACGAGGCATCCGTCGGCGGCGGTATTCCGATAATCGCACCGCTCAATAACTGCTTTATGGGCGACGATATTCTTCGCGTTGCGGGTATCTTGAACGGCACGACCAACTATATCCTCACCCACATGCAGAGCGACGGCAAATCGCTCGAGGAGGCGCTCAAGACCGCGCAGGAGCTCGGTTATGCCGAGGCAGACCCCCACGCAGACCTTGCAGGTCTCGATACGGCGAGAAAGATCGCAATTCTTGCGGGTATCGCGCTTGATAAATATATCTCCTATACCGAAATTCCCTATATCGAGGGTATCGAAAACGTAACGAGCGAGGATATCGCGCTTGCCGAGCAGCTCGGCTGTGTTATCCGTCTTATCGCGGTTGCCGAAAGAGTCGGCGACAAGGCGAGAATTCTCGTTGCACCCCATCTTGTCGGCAACGGCAGTCTTTTCCACGCTATCCGTGAGGCGTTCAACGCAGTAAGCGTAACCGGCTCTGCTGTCGGCGAGGTCGTCTTCTACGGTCAGGGCGCGGGCTCGCTTCCCACCGCGGCGGCTGTCTGCGGCGATATCGAGCGCGCTATCAGCGGCAAGGCAAGGGCGCACGTCCGTCAGGCTTGCGACGAGGGCTTCATTCTCGACGGCAGCACCGGCGGCAAATTTATCACCCTCGCAAACGGCAAAAAGTATAGATATTTTGAATAATTTCCTAAAATTACAAAAAGAGGAGTGATTGCTCCTCTTTTTTGTGTTAGGTAAGGCAATTATAGCGATCCTCTATAAACTTTCGTAGCGCTTTATACTTCGCCACTTCGGGATAACTTTCGCACAAAGCGTTCGCAAGTTCCAATGCTTTTATGCAATTCGCGTTTTTATCCGAAATTTCAGAGAGCAACAAATATATTTTGGTTAATCTTTCTTGCGTGTGCCTTGTCTTATGATTTTTGTTCAAACCCAATGCCAAAGTAAGCGCCGAGTTAAGATAGTTACGCGCTTTTTTTGTATCTGTTCTAATGTACACGAGAGAAAGGTTGATTCGACTATCGCACAAATCTTCAAGCGTTTGTATCGAAAACCTACCATTCTCATTGTTTGCGACTTTTTGAATGATTTCGTGCGCTTTTTCCGCATATATTTTTGCGTTTTCCAAATCGCAACAGTTGACTTGTAAAAACGAGTTGCATAAACGATTATATGCACAGTACAAGCATCTATCGGCAAAATGAGTTCTTTCAGAAATCGCTTCAAAAATCATTACGCCGGACATATAAAAGCTTCTCGCCGATTCGATATTATTTTCCGCAAGAAAAACATCGCCCAAACTCAAAAAACTTTGTGATAAAAAGATTGCGTTACGCTCGCTCTTGTCGTTTTCATAAAGCATCTCGGCGATTTTTCGCGTTTCTGAAAAACGCCCCTTTGCTTTTGGAAGATCATTCACCTGCAAATATATTTGCCCAAGTTTAGTTAAACTATTGAGCGCAATATGTTTTGCTCGAATATGAATTATCATTGTCTCTCTGTGTACTATGTTCCAACACTGCTCATATTGTTTCGTAGCGCTTTGGAAATCACCATTAGAAAAATATATGTCGCCTATTAATTTGTAACTTTCCGCTAAATCGAGTAGGGCAACATAACTTTCTATGTTTCTGTCAGAATAAGTCGTAGACAATCGCGTATCTATTTCTAAAGCTTTTTCGAAATATTTTATGGCTACATTGTAATTGTTGAGAGAATAATATGTTTTGCCCAAACGTTTACTTGCGGCTGACAGCAAACTAAAATGGTTCATATATAGTAGCAAAGTGCTTATAGAATCCTTTGTGTGTTTTCCCAGAACAGCCATTGAATTTCCCAGAACAGCCATTGAATCATTGTATCTTTTTATTGCACCTGCAGGTTGTAACGAAATAGCATGAATATCGCCGCACTCTATCAACGCCCAAAACAGAGAGTTTGCATTATCTTCATTCGGGGTTTCGTTATACCGCTTTTGAAGAAGGGTTATCTTCCTTTCGTGCCATTGGATAGCCGTTTCGTAATTACGCTCGGTACCGATACCGTCCGTGTGCATCTCGATCATTTTATCGATCGCCTCGAGATAATCGGCGTTGGCGGCGAATTCGATCATTTCGCGGGCGCGGGCGTGGTCTACCTCAACGTCGATACCGTTCAGATACGCCAAGCCGATAAGATAATTATGCTCGGGCGAATTATCGTTTTCATCGTTGACAAGCTTTTTCGCTGTCGCTAAAAGCGCCTCTGTCAATGCGTTTTCGTCATCCGAATCTACACAATCGGGGATGTTTTCGTATTTTTGCGAAAGCAAAACGCTATCGGTCTTAACAAGCTCGGCGGGAAGAATTGTTTTTCCTGCCTTTTTTGCCTCGGGATACTCAACCGTCATTACGTAATTTTTTTCGTTAACCAAATTCGGCGTAACGGCGAGCACGAAAAGACCGCTTTTATCGAGCGCCTTGCGGATATTATCGTTGAAATTCTCGCCGGGGGTAAGAAATTCATCGTACCAGATCGCTACGTCGCGCAAAAATTCGTTTTTGTGAATCAACCGCATAAGACGGTTTGCGTGGATTCTGTCTTTTTTACGGTAGCTCAGGAATATCTGCGCGTCGAATTCTTCGCGTATGCGCTTTATCGTTTCATCGTTAAGCAATATCGAGGAAAGGTATTTATCCAGCTTTTCCTCGTAGCTTATTGCGCCGAGCTCGTGGCTGTTTTTATCCAAAAACTGCAGGTCGCCGAATTTTTGCTTATAAAGCTCCTCAAGTCCACTTTCCTGCATCAGCGGAAGCACGGGTTTTTCGTGCTCGATCGCAAAAGCAAGCTCCTCCTCGAGTGCGCGGTTGGGCTCGGTTAAAAGGCGCGTCGTAATCGGAATAACGAAAAGGTTCATTTGCGAAAGGTCGAAAAGAAATTGCTCGTCGCGAACGCCTTCGTAATCGGCATCATAGAAAACCGCGCAGTTACGCCCTTTTGTTATTTCGTCGGAGATTTCCTTGAAATACGGTTCGAAATCGTCCTTATGGCAGGAAAAATAGACCTTTGGAACCCTATCGGTTATTTGCTCGGGAAAATGCTTCAAGATGCCCATTTCAAGCTCTCCTTTAATAAGTTATTGCAGATATATATGAAGTGTATCGCCGTTCTGTGCGGAATAGAATTGCGGGTTTTTGCCTGCTATTTGCGGGATGTTCTTATAGCTGCCGTTGTAAACAAGATCGTCGATTGCCTTCTGCAGCTCGCTGTTCGAGCCGAAGCGGATATGTATTATCTGCGCGCCGTTCTGCTCGGCTATCGCTGTGCAAACCGCACCGAAATCATAATATTTAAGCTCGCTCTTTTCGTGAACGAAGAAGTTATATTCGGTAGAATCGCAAACCGGTATCTTAAAATCGGGCTCGGGGGTGTGAGTCTGATAAAGCTTGCTGTCGGTTACGCAGAAATAATCGTAATTCGCGCCGTTGGGTGCCAAAAGCCTGCCGTGCTCGTCTTCGAGCTCGTTTTCGTCCCAAGTGATGTCGATCCAATATTCGTCGCCGTCGAGAATGACGTAGTTCCACGCGTGTCCGCCGCCCGCATCGCCCTCGCAATATTCCGCCTCGATGCCGAGCATGCTCATAATAAGCTGGAAGGTCTTGGTATAACCGTCGCAAACGGTTACCTTATTTACAAGACAGCCGTAAACGGTATGCGATTGCTGGCTCGACGCGCGCTGAACCGTTTTGTTTATCTCCTCGAGACAAACGTAATCGTATTCGGCGTTTACAACGAGGTAATCGTGAACGAACTTGACCTTATCGTAATCGGTCGGCAAGCCCGCCGCCATCGATGCGATGCGCTGTGCCTCGTCGATAACCGCCTCGATATAGCCGCTCTTATCGTTGGTGTACTGCCAATAATCATAGAACATCGGCTCGAAATAGATAATATAACCGCCGTTTTTATAATCGCCGTTGCACTTCCAGCCGCCGTTTATCCAGAAAAATTCGGGGAAATCGTAATAAACCGCGTCGTACGCCTGATAAAGCGCGTCTACCGAGCGGTTGTAATCGTCGCTCTCTATCTCGATAACCGATTTGCCCGCGGCAATACCGTCGCGGATCTCGGAATAAATGCGTTTTTCCTCGCTATCGAGCTGTTTATACATATTTCTGCTTTCGGGAAGGGTGTATCCGGTATATTTATTGCCCGAAGAAGAGGAAGAGGAATCCGAATCGTCCTTCGGCTCGCTCCAATCGATGCTGTAGCCGTAATCGCCGCCCGAGGTGCTTCCGCCGTCGTCGCCGAAATTCTTCACCGCGAAAACGATACACGCGATAATGAGTATTGTGAAAAATATATTACCCTTTTTCATTGTTCCTCACCTCGTTCCATCGCTTCGAGATCGTCGAGCGTGGTGTCTTCTTTGTTTTTGAGCTCGGGATATTTCACGCCGAGCAAGCCGAATGCGACCTCGTCATCGACTCTGTCTACAGCCGAAAGCCAGCGCAGATATACGAAGCAGACCGCGAAAAGAATAAGAATGAAGGCATAGTAAAGCGCGGTTACCGCCTCGGAGCCAAAAAGCTCGGTGAAGCTGTAAAAGCCGTGAACGGCAATAGGAAGAAGAAGGCTGAGCACGAGCCACTGTCCGCTCTTTACGGGCTTGACTATCTTTATAACGCCCTCGCCCTCGAGAATCGTTTCCTTCTTCTTGGCAAGCAGCCACATGTGCCACGCGGTATAGGAAATACCCATAAGCACGCCGAAAATCATGTGCGCGGGGACGCTCGTTACCGAACGGATGATAAAGGTGTCCCAGCCGTCCATAACCGCAAATCTTACATTTTCAGCCGCGGCAAAGCCGAGCGACACGAAAACCGAATATACCACGCCGTCGAAAAGGTGCGAGAAGTTCTTGTTCTTAAAGGTGATAAGATAAAGCACCAGCCATTTCGCCGCCTCCTCGATAACCGCTATCGCGACAAAGCCGCAAAGCAGGTTGTGCCCGATGCGCGCGCCGTTCGATAAAAAGGTCGCAACGCCTGTGAGGCTGTATTCGATTTCGGACGAAAACAGCGAATCAAATCCGCCGATTATCGCGTTTTCCAAAAGAATCGCGGGGAGATAAAGCGCGCCACCCGCCAAAAACAAAAGCGCGAGCAAGCCGATAGGCTCCTTCTCCACTCTGTCCTTCGCATAAACGTACCAGCACAAAAGCAACGCCGGCACAAGCGCCAAAAACGAAATTCCTATACTGTTCATAATTTCCTCCGTGTTTTGTCGAAAAATCTGTTACGTTAGCATTGTAGCATACTTTTTTGATTTTTGCAACAATCGCCGCGATTTTGTGCTTCGAAGGGCAGAATGTTTTTTCTCACGCGGCATATATTTTAATGCCGTATACGCCCTGCCCCTCTCGGTTAAGAAACGGCAAAGAAAGCCCCTGCTTTATTGACTTTGAAGCGGTGCGATGATAATATCGTTTTTGATTGGAGCAAGCGTCGGAGACTGTCGCAGAACGTTTTTTTGTTTTTATGCACGGCTTCATTTGCTCGTTCCGCAAAAAATATAATACGGAGGGTTTTATGGAACCTACAATGTCTTTATTTTACGGCATTTCGGTCATCTCTGCGGCTATCGCCTTCCTGTTCGCAGCTTATCTTTACGTCTGGGTAAAGAAGCAGCCTCAGGAAAACAATAGAATTACCGAAGTTGCTCAGCTCATCCGCGAAGGTGCGAACACCTTTATGAAGAGAGAATACAAGATTCTTGCCGTTTTCTCTGCAGTTATCGCGGTCATCATCTTTTTGCTCCTTCCTTCTCCTATCTGGAAAACCGAAACGCTCTGGAAGAACGCCGCTATGGCTCTCGCTTACATCGGCGGTACGGTTCTTTCCGCTATTGCGGGTAAGCTCGGTCTTATCGTAGCTTCTCTTTCCAACGGCAGATCTGCCGAAGCAGCCGCAAAGGATATCAAGCCCGCGTTCCTCGTCGGCTTCCGCGGCGGCTCTGTTATGGGTCTTATCGTTGTAGGCTCTGCAGTTCTCGGCGTATCCGTGGTTCTCGCTATCGTAAAAGAAGCATCTATTCTTCTCGGCTTCTCGTTCGGTGCATCTTCTCTTGCTCTTTTCGCAAAAGCAGGCGGCGGTATATTCACAAAAACCGCAGACGTTGCGGCTGACCTTACCGGTAAGGTAGAGCTCGGCATCGCAGAGGACGATCCCAGAAACCCCGCGGTTATCGCAGATAACGTCGGCGATAACGTCGGCGACGTCGCAGGTATGGGCGCAGACCTTTTCGACTCCAACGTTGCGGCTCTTACCTCTGCACTTGTTATCGCACAGACTCTCAGCGGCACAATGAACGCTATGATGGTTCTTTGCTATGCGGCGCTCGGTCTTCTCGCTTCTATTTTCGGTATCGCTACCGCCCGTATTTCCAAAAACGGTACCCCTACCGGCGCACTTAATTCCTCTACCTACGTAACCTCCGCCGCATTCCTCGCTTTGACTGCAGGCGCAACCGCACTTTTCGGATTCTCCTGGTATATCTGGGGTTGTTCCGCTCTCGGTCTTGTAGTAGGCGTTGTTATCGGTCTTGCTACCGACTACTTCACCGACGATTCCAAGCCTATCGTTAAAAAATGTGCCCACGCCTCCAAAAGCGGTCCCGCATTTACCGTTCTTTCCGGTGTCTCCTACGGCTTCCTTTCTGCGCTTCCCGCAATGATCGGTATTGCTATTTCCGCGCTCGTTTCCTATAAAATCTGCGCAACCGATGCGCTTATCGCCGAATACGGCGCAAACTTCCCCTTGTTCGGCATTTCCATGGCGGCTGTCGGTATGCTTTCGATAGTTGCAATGATCATTTCCAACGACGCATACGGTCCTATCGTCGATAACGCACGCGGCCTTGCGGAAATGGGCAACCTCGGCGAAGAGGCTATCCGTGTTGCCGACGAGCTCGACTCTGCAGGTAACACCGTTAAGGCTGTAACCAAGGGCTTCTCTATCGGTGCGGCAGGTCTCACCGTAATCTCCCTTCTCGGTACGTTTATGTCCGAGGCAAATGCCGCAGGCGCTAACATCGCAGGCTTCGACATTATGAATCCTACCGTATTCTTCGGTATTCTCGTCGGTGCGGCTATCCCCGCAGTCTTCTCTGCAATGCTCATTCTCGCGGTCGATAAAAACGCTCAGAGAATGGTTGCCGAAATCCACAGACAGTTCGACACCATTCCCGGTCTTAAGGAGGGCGACGAAAACGCAAAGCCCGAATACGATAAGTGTATCGACGTTGCAACCTCCGGCTCTCTCCGCGAGCTTATCCCCGCAGGTCTCGTTGCTATTTTCGCCACCATCGCAGTCGGTTTCATCGGCGGCCCCTCGGCAGTAGGCGGATTCCTGCTCGGCAACATCGTTTCCGGTCTTCTTCTCTCGCTCTTTATGTCCAATGCAGGCGGCCTCTGGGATAACTCCAAGAAGTACGTCGAGGCAGGCAACGAAGGCGGCAAGGGCAGCGAAGCTCACAAGGCGGCTGTCATCGGCGATACCGTCGGCGATCCCTTCAAGGATACCGCAGGTCCCTCGATCAATACCCAGATCACCGTTGTTTCTCTCGTTGCATCGCTTCTTTCGGCAATCTTCGTACAGTACAATATATTTGGTTGATAAATAAAAAAGAGGCTGTTGCAATATACAGCCTCTTTTGTTAAAATAAAACCGAAAGGAGAAAAATTATGAAAAATTCGGTTTTAAAGAATTGCTTTATATTGATATCCATTCTCGTTTCGGCATTTTTTATAAGCGTTTTGTTTCAGAACGTTTTTTCGATAGACGAGCACGTTTCGACGCTGTTCGCTTTTGCCGTATTTCTTATTTCGCTCACAACAAACGGATACGTATACGGCATAATAAGTGCTTTTATCGGCACTCTTGCTATCAACTATGCTTTTACCTTCCCCTATTTTGCCTTCAATTTCACGATCCCCGTTAATCTGATTTCGGCTATAGTTATGATAACGATAGCTCTTCTTACCTCCGCGCTCACAACGAAAATCAAGATGCAGGAAGCAATAAAGGCAGAAAACGAGCGCGTGAAAATGCGTGCAACCCTGCTCCGCGCGGTATCGCACGATATCAGAACACCGCTGACAACGATTTACGGCTCGGCGGAATCCTTGCTCTCCAATTCCGAGCTGACCGAGGAACAAAGAAAGAAAATGCTCGTCGGCATTAAGGAAGACTCCGACTGGCTTGTACGAATGGTCGAAAATCTTCTGTCTGTTACCCGTATCGACAGCGGCAAGGTAAAAATATCGAAAACTCCGATCGCCATAGACGAGCTTATCGACTCGGTGATCGTCAAATTCAAAAAGCGCTATCCCTCGCAAAACGTAATCCTGTCGCTTCCCGAGGAGACCGTTTTCGTTCCGATGGACCCGACGCTTATATCGCAGGTGCTTATAAATCTTCTCGAAAACTCGGTGCTTCACGCCGGAGATTTCGACAGACTCGAGCTTCGGGTTATTAAAGACGCGGATTCCGTTATCTTCGAAATCGAGGACAACGGCTGCGGTATCCCTCAGGATATGACGGAAAGGCTTTTCGACGGATATTTCGGAAGCAACGAAGGTCTTGCCGACAGCAAAAAGAAAAATGCGGGCATCGGTCTTTCGGTATGCGCGGCAATAATCAAGGCGCACGGCGGCAAAATAACCGCTCGGAATACCGAAAAGGGAATCGTTTTCAGATTTATTCTTAGCGTCGAGGAGGAAAATCAGAATGAACAACAAATATAAAATACTTGTGGTCGAGGATGAATCCAATATCCGAAACCTCGTTTCCGCCATGCTTGAATCGAACGGCTACCGCGCACTTCTCGCGGCATCGCTCAGAGAAGCGAAGCTTATGTACGATTCACACGTTCCCGACCTCGTTATTCTCGATCTCGGGCTCCCCGATGCCGACGGCTGCGATTTTATAAAATACGTTCGCGGCTCTTCGCCGACTCCGCTGACTCCGATAATCGTTCTTTCGGCACGCTCAAACGAGCGCGACAAGGTGATCTCGCTCGATCTCGGCGCAAACGACTACGTTACGAAGCCCTTCGGGGAAGCCGAGCTTCTCGCAAGAGTACGCGCTTCGCTCAGAAATCATCGCCACAGTGCAGATTCGGGCAAGCTTCCCGGCGGTAAATTCGAGCTGAACGGTCTCGAAATAGACTATGATGCCCGCCGAATCTTCCTTTGCTCCGAAGAAATAAAGCTCACCCAGACGGAATATAACATACTTGCCTTTCTTTCCGAGCATTGCGGAAAGATGCTTACCTACTCGGCGATAATAAAAGCAGTATGGGGCGAGCGGTGCGAGGATAGCAGTGTCAAAAAGCTTCAGGTCAATATGGCGAATATCCGCAAAAAGCTCGGTATAAAGCCCGGGGAGACAAAATACATAATCAACGAGCTCGGCGTCGGATACCGTATGGACGGCTGATGCTCAGAGCCTATATTAAAAAGCCATCTTCTTGCCGATTCGGCAGAAAATGGCTTTTTTGTTCGTTTTTGCGTTCGTTAACTTAATTTCAATATAAAATCTCCTGCAACGGTCTACGCCGCAGGAGATTTTTTGTTTGTTATTCGGTTTCGTCTTCGTCAAGTGAATCAAGCATGCTTTGGATAATACCGCGGTGTTGCTTGAATTCCGCAACATCGGGACATTGCTCGCAAAGCGCGTTCATAATGTTCAGAGCTTTTATTAAATATCCTCGTTTTTCTTCGCCTTGGCAAACCAAACTCATATTATAATACGAAATCGCAAGATCGTGAAATGCTTCTACCGTATTTGTTTCTGCGGCAAGCTGTTCGCGTATAGCAAGCGCTTTTTCGTGATATTCCTTTG
>JAGBWF010000152.1 GCA_017629895.1 Clostridia bacterium | reverse complement strand
GAATGCGCTGTGCCTGCGAGCGTGCACGGTCGAGCTCGGCTTCGGCACGGTCCTTTAATTCTTTTGCTTCGCGTTCGGCTTGTTCGCGTATTCTTTGCGCTTCCGCGCGGGCGCGTTCGGATTCCGAGCGCTCCTTACGGAGATCCTGCTCGGTTTCCTCCAAGCGAACGATTACGTCCTCGAAGCGAATATTATCGTCGGCAAGCAATTCCTTCGCGCGCGCGATAACGCTTTCATCCATACCCAAGCGAAGCGAGATTTCAAACGCATTACTTCTGCCCGGAATACCTGTTATTAGGCGGTAGGTGGGCTTGAGCGTTGCGAGATCGAATTCGCAGGAGGCGTTGAGCACGCCCTCTGTATCGAGTGCATAAATCTTAATTTCGGAATAGTGGGTGGTTGCCGCAACTATCGCACCCGAAGCGCGAACACGCTCGAGTATGGCGATTGCCAGCGATGCTCCTTCGGTGGGGTCGGTACCCGCGCCGAGCTCATCGAAGAGCACGAGCGAGCCCTTTCCGCATTCCTTTAAGATAGATACGACGTTCACCATATGCGAGGAGAAGGTCGAAAGCGATTGCTCGATGCTTTGCTCGTCGCCTATATCGGCAAGGACCGCATCGAAGACGGGGAGGGCGCTTCCGTCATCGGCGGGAATATAAAGACCGCTTTGAGCCATCATAGAAAGCAAGCCGAGAGTTTTTAAGGTTACGGTTTTACCGCCCGTATTGGGACCGGTTATTATAAGAGCGTTATCTCTTTCACCGAATTCTACGGAAATCGGAACGACCTTACTGCGCGGAATAAGCGGATGACGTGCTCTTATAAGACGGATAGCCTTGGCGTTCGTCTTGGGACGAATACCCATTATATCCGATGAATATGAGGCACGCGCAAATATCGCATCGAGATCGATCATCGCAGTGAAATCAACACGGATAAGCGTTGCGGCGGAGGCGACCTTGGAGGATAGGTCGTATAATATCTTTTCGATTTCTTCGCTTTCTCTGCCCTTTAGCTCGCGAAGTTTATTATTCGCCTCGATGACCGCCATAGGCTCGATAAAGAGTGTTTGTCCCGATGCCGAAGAATCGTGCACCAAGCCCTTTACCTCGTTTTTATGCTCGGCACGGACGGGAATAACGTATCTGCCCGAGCGTATGGTTACCACCGCATCGCGCAGGTATTTCGAGTTTTCGCCTGTCGTGAGGTTAGCAAGAATACTGCGAACGCTGTCCTCGGCTCGCATGATTTCGCGTCTTATACGGTATAGCTCGGGGGATGCGTCGTCTGCTATCCTGTCCTCACCGATTATCTTCATATCGATTTCCTCGGCAAGTGCGCGAGATTCGGTAAGAGTTGAGAAATAAGGATAAAGCGAGGGAAGGTCCTTGCCCTCGGGATATTTTTTGACGTAGGTAACTGCACGGAGCATAGAAGCAACGTTCAAAAGCTCCGTGGTAGTGAGCATCGCACCCTTTTCGGCACGGTCGGCAGAATCAACGACGCCCTCGGGTGCGGAAAAGGTAGGCTTGCCCTTTAAAACGAGGAGCGAAAGTGCTTCCTCGGTTTCATCGAGCAGGCGCTCGATTATTACCGCGTCGGTTGCGGGAATGGTATCCAAAAGCTTTTGCTTTGCGGATGCAGTCGTGGCAAACGTCGCGGCGTGGGTTATTATTTTATCGTATTCGAGTATTTTTTTTGCTTTTTCAAAGCCTGTCATTGAAGTTCCTCACAGTGTTTATAGAACGAGAGAGTTTTGAATCCTCTTTCGGCACGCGAAAGCATATATTTCTCTGCAACCTCGGCAAGCAACGCCTGTTCCCCTTCTCCGATGCGGAAGGAAATAAAGCGCGAAAGCTCGCTTTCTGTTATATGCTTAATAGCCTTTCCTACGGCAGAGGGAAGAAGAATTCCGTTTCCTTCCCTGTTCGCACAGCCGCGGCAGACGGCAACTCCGTCGTATATGCCGAATATAAAATCTCTGTCCCCAAGCTCGTCGCCGCATTCGGCGCAGGAATCGACCTCGGGCAGAAATCCGCATTCGGCAGATATGCGAAGCTCGAAGCCCGCCTTTATAATTTTAAGCGAAGCTATAGAATTTTCTATCGCATACAATGAATTCAAAAGCAATCTTAAAATATTGACCGACTCATCACCGGGCACGGCAAAGGCAGACGCCGCCTCGCAAAGATAGCAGGCGAGCGAATAGCCCTTGATATCCTCGCGTATCGAATAGAAGTCCTCGATAAGCGCCGACTCCGTAAGTGTGAAGAAGCCGTTTTTTTCATATAAAAGTAAATCGGAGAATGCAAACGTCTGGGCGCACTTCAGGTAGGGCGACGTAAGCTTACGCACCCCTTTTGCATTGACGGTTATAACCCCGAGCCCTGCCGTAAGAACGGTTAAAAGCTTGCTTGTTTCTCCCTTCGGGATTTCGCGCAGGACGATCCCTTTTACCTTATGGCGCATTATTCAAGCTCATCCTTGAATCCGAAATCGGAGAGGAAGGAGGGACGGTCGCGCCAATTTTCCTTAACCTTTACCCAAAGGTCGAGGAAAACCTTGGTTTCGAAGATGGCCTCTGCATCCTCGCGGGCATAGGAGCCTATCTTTTTGAGCATAGCGCCGTTTTTGCCGATAATTATGCGCTTGTGGGATTCGCGCTCGCAATAGATTTCGGCGCGCACCGAAAGAAGCCCCTTCGTTTCCTTGAATTCCTCGACCGAAACGGCAACACCGTGGGGGATCTCGTCATCGAGAAGGCGGAGCACCTTTTCGCGAATGATCTCTGCAAAGATCTTTCGTTCGGGCTGATCGGTTATGTAGTCATCGGGGAAGAAATGAACGCTTTCGGTAAGAAGCGGCTCGAGCTCATCGAGAATATATTCGACACCGTCGCCGTTGAGCGCGGAAATCGGAACTACCGCGTGGAATTTATAGCGGTTCGAAAGCTCCATGATCTGCTCGGCGAGCTTTATCTTATTAGCGCGGTCGGTCTTGTTTATAACGAGAATAACGTCCATGCCCGACGCGTTATATTTATCGAGCGCAGAGATTTCGTTGGAATTGAGCTCTGTGCACGCCTCGATAACGAAAAGCACGATATCCGAGGAATCAGCAACGTTGCCTACGGATTTCATCATATATTCGCCGAGAAGTGTTTTGGGCTTATGAAGGCCGGGGGTGTCGGTGAAGACGTATTGGTTTTCGCCCTTGGTGAGCACTCCTGTAATACGGTTACGGGTAGTTTGGGGCTTGCGCGATACTATCGCGATTTTTTCGCCGAGAAGTGTGTTAAGAAGCGTGCTTTTGCCGACGTTGGGCTTGCCCGCTATCATTATAAATGCTGTCTTTGTCATAATTTACCTCTTTATTCCGAGTTCGTCGAGTATTTCGCGCCGCTTTGCTTCCATTTCTTCCCTTTCCTCTTCGGTTTCGTGGTCGTATCCGAGAAGATGAAGTGCCGAATGGGCGGCAAGGAAACAGAATTCGCGCTTTGGTGAATGTCCGTATTCATCAGCCTGCCTATACGCCGTATCGCGCGAGATTATTATATCACCGAGCATTGTAAGCGTTTCGGGAGAGTCGAAATCGAGAAAAGGAAACGAAAGAACGTCGGTGGGTTTATCGATGCCGCGGTGCTCCTTATTGATTTCTTTTATCGTTTCATCGTCGCATACCGTTACGTTCACCTCGAAGCGATGGTTTGGGTAATGCTCGGTAACGGCTTTGCGTATTACCCTTTTCATAAGCGTTTCATAGAGCTTCGGTATCGGCTCGGTAATTATATCGAAATATATTTTTATCATTCCTTGGGTCTCCTTCTGAACGATTCTCTGCGACGCGGCTCGCTTTTATCGCCCTGCTCGCGAGTCCGCTTTTCGTATGCAAGTATGATCTTCTGCACAAGCGGATGTCTTACTACGTCCTTGTGCGTAAATTTGAAAATGCTTATCCCTTTTATTCCGTCGAGTATCTCGAGTGCATCGACCAAGCCGCTTTTTCGAAGGTACGGAAGGTCTATCTGCGTTATATCACCCGTGATTATCGCCTTACTGTTATTGCCGAGGCGGGTAAGGAACATTTTCATCTGCTCGGGTGTGGTGTTCTGCGCCTCGTCGAGAATGATGAAGGCATCGTCAAGCGTTCTGCCGCGCATATACGCAAGCGGTACGATTTCGATAATTCCCTTTTCTCCGCAATTTCTGAAGCTTTCATTGCCGAGCATTTCGCCTAAGGCATCGTAAAGCGGACGGAGATAGGGGTCGATTTTGCTTTGAAGGTCTCCGGGCAGGAAGCCGAGCTTTTCGCCCGCTTCTACCGCAGGACGCGTGAGAACGATTTTCGAAACCTGTTTTTTCTTCAGCGCGTTTACCGCCATCGCAACGGCAAGAAAGGTTTTGCCCGTGCCGGCGGGGCCGACGCCGAAAACGACAGTATTTGCATTTATTGCATCGACGTACTTTTGCTGACCTACGGTTTTTGCCTTTATCGGCTTGCCCTTGTTCGTCAGGCAGATGCAATCGTTATATATAGCGCCAAGCTCGTTTTCCTTTTCCTCGCGGACCATTGTAATAACGTAATTTATGGTATTTTCATCAATGCTCTCGGAGTTTTTGCTTACTCGCTCAAGCTGTTCTATACACGAAGCGGCGAGGTTGACGTCGCTTGCGCTTTCGCCCGAAATCTTTATTACGCCTTCCCGCGCAACGACCGAAACCGAAAAAGCGTTTTCGATATTTTCTATGTTTCCGTCGAGCGTTCCGAAAAGCTTCAGAACAAAATCTATCGAAAGATCCTGAATCGTTTTTTCAAACATTTTTTATTCTCCGAATATTGCTTTTATATTAATCCAACCTTATTATATCACAGTATTTGCAGAATGTCAAAATATATCCTAAATAATTCTTGACGAAATGATGAATTTCTGTTATACTGTTAGCAATATTATAGAAAAAACGCAATATTCTTAATTTTCGGAGGAAATTATGAAAAAAACAACACGCATTTTGTCTTTTCTCATTATGCTTTGTTTTGCGGTAACTCTTATTACTGCCTGCAACGGTGGCAACGAAGAGAACAACAGCACAGCCGCAAGCGAAGTATCCACCCAAAAAGAATTGTTCTCCACCCTGCCCGATAAAAACTATTCGGGCGAGTTAATTACCGTTTTGGTAGAGGGTGATTACAGAGGCGACTACCAGTCTCTCGAAATCACCGCGCACGAAACCGCACCCGAAATTCTTAACGACAAGGTAAATCTCCGTAACCAGCTTGTTGAAGACAGATTCGGTGTTACCATCGAAGAGATTACTACCAGCTCCGATCAGACGATGATCAACCTTATCAGAAACGCAGTTATGTCCAACAGTGAAGATTACGACATCGTTATGCCCTACGTGCCCGATGCCGCAACCCTCGCGCTCGAGGATGCGTTCTATCTTCTCAACGATCTCGAATACTTCGATTTGCAAAATCCCTGCTGGGACAACAACGCAACCGAAAGCCTTTCGATCAACAACAAAAACTATTTTGCTATCGGCGACGTAAACCTTCTTTCTCTTGCTTGTACCCATGCAATCGTATTCAACAAGGACGTTATCTCCAAGAACAGTCTCGAAAACCCCTACGATCTCGTTACCAACGGAAAGTGGACTATCGACAAGCTTCAGGAAATGGCAAGAAAGGTAACTGCCGAAACCGATGGCTCGACCGGTATGTCCTACAAGGATACTTACGGCTTCCTCATTAACAACAACTTCGTTACTTCCATGTACGTCGGCTCGGGACATTCTCTCACCGGCAAGGATCAGGATGACATTCCCTACATTTCCATCATTAAGGAAAAGGAAACCGCATTCCCTATTTTTGAAAAGATTTTCAATCTTGTTAACGACTCCACCGCTACCGGTATGATCGACAACACCACCGGCTCCTACTACACCTCCGCAACCGCAACCGGCGGCAGCGTTTGGGATGCAGCTACTCAGTCGGTTGCAAACGGCAACGCCCTCTTCCGCGCGATGGCTATCATTGATATCATCGACCTCGGCGAATACGATTGCAAGTTCGGTATACTTCCCGTTCCCAAGTTCAACGAGCAGCAGGAGAAGCATCACTCTCTCGTATCCACCCTTTACGCAAGCACCGTTGCAATTCCCGCTTCTGCGCCCGATGCAGAAATGTCCTCTATCGTCGCACAGGCACTTTGTGAAGCTTCTACCGATACTACTATGGATGCATACGTAGAAATCATTCTTAAGCTCCGTAAGATTCAGGACAACGAAAGCGAAGCTATGCTTGACATGATATTTGCAGACCGTGTTTACGACCTTGGTATTATCTACAACTGGGGCGGCGAAAACCACGGAGACCCCAACTCGATCGGCGCGTTTATGAATATCATTGCATTCAGCGGCACACAAACCTTAGCTTCCACGCTCGAATCTATCGAGTCGCTCGTTGCAACCGATCT
>JAGBWF010000017.1 GCA_017629895.1 Clostridia bacterium | reverse complement strand
TTCGATATCTACGGAGAAGAGCTTTTGACGCGAGAAAACGTTTTATCGGCAACCGGATTTTTTATTTTTTACGCAAAGCTGTCCGCGGATGCATCAAATAAAGTCATAGACAAAAACCTAAAAAAAGCTGTGGTCAAATTGGATGGTGAAGAACACATTGTTGACATTAATCTAATTGAAGACACCTTGTGGATTACGCAACCTCCCGATAAATTAAACGGTATTTTGCTTAAAGCAATAGTGTACTTCAGTACGAACGATTTGAACAAGGATGTTCGAATAGAAAACGTTAGTCTGACAAAATGAATTAGCATAGGTGGATTATTAGAAGCATAGCGTATAAACTCGATTATCTTTATGACGCGGTTCATTCATAGCAATCAATGTTAAACAATGAGGTGATTATATGAAAAAACTATTTATATCTTTTATACTTGTGCTGAGCGTTTTGTTTATAAATTCGTGTGGCGTTGATGGAATTCCCTCAATCTCGTCTGAAATTGAAACAGAAAAATCTTCGGAAGCTATATTAGAGAATAGTGGCGACATAACAACTGAATCCTCTACAGATACGTCCGATGTTATTGCCGATATAGTGATTGAATGCGAACCTAACATCAATACATCAATCGTTACCGATGTGTTCATCGAACGCAGTGCCGCAATCAACGGGTTCGAGAACTTGGCGTTTTACAGCGAATACGGCGAAGTCAAATATGTTCTGTCGAAGAACGATAACGGTGAATCAGGAACGTATGCATTAAAGGATGGCAAGAAAACGGCGTTTTATCCGAACGCGTTTAACGTATGTTATTACAATGGCGCGTTGTATGGAATGACTGCTTTAGAGTCCGACGAGGCTTTCCACGGTGTCTACAGTTACAGTCTTTTGCACGAAGATGGCACACACGAAAAGCTTCTCGAATGCGAAAACGTTTATTATATCGGTGATAAGATATATTACTACGACATAAAGCAAGACGGCGATGATAACGATAGCTCAGTCTGTCTTTATCGCGCAAATATCGACGGTACTGATATCGAAGTGGTTGCAGACGATATTTATGACTGGCCGGTTCAACCTAAAGTTATAAAATATGACGACTATGTATTTTTCACGGAGTTTAACGGAGGTATCAGTGTTGTAGCGCCGAGCGGCGAGAAGGCTTCGTTAGTTGATGATGCAACGACGATGAAAAGACTTCACATTGTCAACGATGGTTTTGTATATTATTCGGAGTGTACTTATACTTACGGTTTGTCGGGCAAATTGGATGCAACACATACTCTTTGGAGAGTACGCGTTGACGGAACCGACCGCGAGCGTTTATTAACGAAAAAAACCAATTCGTTTGAGTTTGATGTTGCGGTATACAATGAGCGATTTATTTTGTTCACGTCTGACACGATATATTCGTTTGACGGCAATTTGAACATAATCAAAACGTACGATTTTAACAAGCTTGAAGCAACCGCAGATATCGGACAGATTATCATCAAAAACGGCAATGTTGTTTTTGCAATGAGTGTTCGAAGTGATAATAAACTACAATACGTTGTCTATAATTCCGACGGTGAAATCATATTTGAATACTAAAGAAGCATAGCGCGATTAACAGAATTGTATAAGCACCCCCTCGGCAGCGGATTAAGCGTATCGCCGAGGAGGTTGACAAAAAACATTAAGTTTAGGCTATTTTCTCTCCCCCGACGGCGTCGGGGGATTCTTTTTTTCTAAAGTATTCGAAAGATTGCATAAAAACCGTCTTGACACGTAAAAATATTTATGTTAATATATGGTAAATAAAAGGGAGTAGCGGCACACTGATTTTGTGTGAGTCCTCGCTCGACATCTCGGCTTTATGCCCGGGCGGACGTATTTATTGCAAGACTTTTATGGGCATACCATAATTGAGCTTGCTTTTTTGTTTTTTGCGGGTAAAGTTTTGGTAAAGAAAATTCAACATATATGAAAGGAACGTTTGAATGAAACATTATCTCGAAAGCATTGAAAAAGTGCTTGAATTTTTCGGGACTACGACAAACGGATTAAGCACCGAAGAGGCAGGCTCTCGGTTTGAACGATACGGTGCAAACAAGCTTGCAGAGCCGCCGAAAACACCTATCTGGAAGAAATTTCTGCTTCAGTTCGCCGATCCGATGATCATCGTGCTTCTCGTTGCCGCCGCAGTAAGCTTTATTACCGCGCTTATCGAGGGCGAATCTCTTGCAGACGTATTTATTATACTTTTCGTCGTTGTTCTCAACGCGGTTTTGGGCGTTATTCAGGAAAACAAAGCCGAAAAGGCAATAGACGCGCTTAAGGCGATGACGAAGGCGAAATGCAAGGTACTGCGAAACGGAAATATGCAGATCCTCACAAGCGAAGAGCTCGTTATCGGCGATATTATACTTCTCGAGGCGGGCGACGCTGTTCCCGCAGATGCAAGGCTTATCGAGGCGGCATCGCTAAAGGCAGAGGAATCTGCGCTTACGGGTGAATCTGTTCCCAGCGACAAGCACGAGCGCATTCTCGAAAGTGAAAGCGGTGTTGTTCCCTTGGGCGACAGAGCCAATATGGTTTATTCCGGCACAACGATCGTTTACGGACGTGCAAAGGCGGTTGTCGTTGCTACCGGTATGGATACCGAAATGGGCAAGATCGCCAAGGCTATCACCGAGGCGAGCGAAGACAAAACCCCGCTCCAGATCAAGCTTGCACAGCTTTCTAAAATTCTCACGTTCGCAGTTCTCGGTATATGTGCGATCGTTTTCGCGATAAATCTTATCACCGCAGACAGCCTCAGCGGAGGCATTTTGCTCGATACCTTTATGGTTGCCGTTTCACTTGCGGTCGCGGCGATACCCGAGGGCTTGAGCGCCGTCGTTACCATCGTGCTTTCTATCGGTGTTTCAAAAATGGCAAACCAGAACGCTATTATCAGAAAGCTTACCGCTGTTGAAACGCTCGGCTGCACGCAGATTATATGCAGCGACAAAACCGGCACACTCACACAGAACAAAATGACCGTTGTCGATCATTTCAGCGGCAACAATGAGCTTCTTTGCTATTGCAATTCGCTCTGCAGTGATGCGGAGATCGACGAGCTCGGCAGAGTTCTCGGCGAGCCCACGGAAGCCGCATTACAGCAATTCGCTTACGAAAACGGCTACGACAAGCGCGAGCTTGTTATAAAACAGCCGCGAATTGCCGAGGCACCCTTTGACTCGGGCAGAAAGATGATGTCCACCCTGCACAGTATCGGGGACAAGGTAATTCAGTATACAAAGGGTGCGCCCGACGTTATCCTTTCGCGCTGTACCAAATACATCTCTCCCGTTGACGGCAAAACTCGCGATATGGACGAGCGCGTCCGCGAGGCATTGCTTGCCCACAACAAATCGATGGCAGACAGAGCTTTGCGAGTGCTCGCAGGTGCTTTCGCCATTTATGATACTCTTCCCGAGTTTTCGACTCCCGAGGTGATAGAAAAGGATCTTGTATTTATCGGTCTTTCGGGTATGATCGACCCTGTTCGCGCAGAGGTTGTCGAAGCGGTCGAGCGTTGCAAGACTGCAGGCATAAGACCCGTTATGATAACCGGCGACCATATCGATACGGCTGTTGCTATCGGCAAGGAGCTCGGCATTATCGAGGACTCCTCTCAGGCTCTCACGGGCGCTATGCTCGATAATATTTCCGACGAGCAGTTGGCAATTGATATCACCAAATATTCGGTATACGCGCGCGTACAGCCCGAGCACAAGGTAAGAATAGTTACCGCATGGAAGAATCTCGGATATATCACCGCAATGACCGGCGACGGTGTCAACGACGCTCCCTCGATCAAGACGGCTGATATCGGAATCGGCATGGGCATCACCGGTACAGACGTTACGAAGGGCGTTGCCGATATGATTCTCGGAGACGACAACTTCGCGACGATCGTCAATGCTGTCGAGGAAGGCAGACGTATTTATTCGAACGTCCGCAAGACCATACAGTTCCTGCTTTCATCTAATCTCAGCGAGGTTCTGAGCGTATTCTTTGCTTCGCTGTTCGGTCTCACGGTCTTCAAGCCGATTCACATTTTATGGATCAACCTTATCACAGACAGTCTCCCCGCGCTTGGTTTGGGTATGGAAAAGGCAGAGGGCGACGTTATGACCAATCCCCCGCGCGACAGCAAGGAAGGCATTTTTGCAGGCGGCTTGGGCATCGACGTTATCTGGCAGGGTGCATCCATTTCGGCACTTACGCTTATTTCCTTCTTTATAGGAAACGCCTTCGAAGCGGGATTCGGCACAACGATGGCGTTCGTTACAATGTCTATGGCAGAAATCGTTCATTCCTTCAACCTCCGCTCGCGCGAGAAGAGCGTTTTCGAGCTCCACAGCCACAACAAAGTCCTTTGGTACACAATGGCGGCTTCTTTCGCGCTCACCGCGCTCGTCGTATTCGTTCCTTTCCTTCAGAGCGCATTCTCGTTTATGCCTATCACGGTTTGGGAATATATCCTCGCTCTCTTTATCGGTGCTTTGATTCTGCCGATATCCGAGCTTGTTAAGTATTTAAGAAAAAAGAAAAAGGCTTAAAGCATAAAAACAACACTCCGAACGAAATGTTCGGAGTGTTTTCTTTTTTTATTCGAGCGTTATATTGACCGTACAAGGCTCAGACTCGCCCAAAAGCTCGTTATACGTATAGGTGAAGCTATCGGTGCCGGTATAACCCTTATCGGCGAAATAACGGAAGCTGCCGTCTTCGCTGAGCGTAACGTAGCCGTGCTTGGGAGCTGTTACGAGGGTATAGAGGTTTATACCGTCCGCCTCGTTCAGATCGCCGTCGATAACGGTATCTCTGCTTCCCTTCAGGTTTATATCGTCGCGCTTATCGGGAGTGATATCGAGATCCCCTTTTGCGAAATGATAGGTCGCATCATACTGCAGGCGGCAAAGCTCGGAATCGCTGTATCCCATTTTAGCAAAGTTCGCGACGTCGTCGTAATAGACGTGGATGCCGTCGATATAGCCGGTAACCGCACCGTAATAGAGATAAAGCATATAGCTTCTCGCGAAATTCTTATCGCCCAAGCACTGATAGCTGTGCTCAAGCTCGACCGTAAGCTTTCTCGATTTCGCAAATTCAACGGTAGAATCAAATCTCCACAGCGGTGCGTCTGTCGAGAAAACCACGTTCGGCTGCATCGATATCATATCGAAATTCATCTCATATCCCTGGCAGAAGCGGTTCGCCTTATAATAGGGCACCCAAAGGAAATTCGAACCCGCGGCGTGCACGCGTTCTCCACATTCGGCTATAACGTGGCTGTCGTCGCGCTCCCATATAACAGACTCGTTCAGCCAATAGAAGCCGTCGTATTCAAGATTTTCGTAATTTCTCTTTGCAAATTCGTTAAGCGTGAGGTTGATATACCAATCGAATATCTTCGCTCTGCCCTCGACCGTGGTCGCGTCCTCGGAAATACCGTCGCCGTCAACGTCTCCGAAGTCCTTTACGGTATCGTGCAGAGTCAGGAAGGTTGAATAGACCTTAACCTTATAATCGATAAGTCCGAGCGCCTGCTTGATCTCGCCGATAACCTCGTTAAGCACGTCGAAGCCCGCCTGACCGTTGAAGTCCTGATCGTGAACGTATTCCCAGTCCTGCTTATAATTCGGCAGGTGTCCGAGCGTTCCCGAGGGCAGATTGTGGTGCGAGCAATAGATCGCGCCGTCCATAAAGGTATCCTTTATATTGCCGTCCTTATCGAGATACGCAAACATGGGAAGAAGGTCTTCTTTTACGTTTCTGTCGGCATAGAGAAGCATTATTTCTCCTGCCTTTACGGATGTGTTTTCGGTTGTCGCGAACTGTGCGTCCTCGCTGTTGGTGTAATAAGGCACGGGGTTTATACCGCTGTCGGAAAGGCGTGTCGCGGTATTCTTCACCGCCTTGGTTCCGAACGCTTCGAGCTCATCGATAAAGAGGAATCCGCTTTCGACACGGAAGCGCACGAAGCGTGCAATATATTCCTTATCGAAATCAAGCGTTATCTGAACGGATTTTGCGGTTTTAAAGAAGCTTTCGTCGGCAGGGCGCGTCCATTCGCTCACCTCGTACCAATTATTGCCGTCTTCGGAAAGGAAGACAGAAATGAATTTGGGACGGGTGATACCCCATTCGGTCTGCTCGAGCACCGAAAGATTTACGCCCTTAACAGTGGAGAGCTTGCCGATATCATAGAAAAATTCCAAGCCGTCTCCCCCGCGAGAGAAGAACCAGCAATCGCCGTAGCAATACATTTCGGCTTCGGTAGTTGCCTTTTTGCCGTCGGTAAGGCAGGGATTATCAGCCCTCGATTCGTCGCCTCTCGTATCCACGTCTGCATAAAACAGCGCCGATATCTGCTGATTGAGGCCGAGAAGGAGATTTTGCTCCTTTTTATAATCTGGCTCGCTTGCATCCCAATAAATTTCCTCGGTTACCTTCGGGAAGGCTACGGGGTCGAAAAGCACCTGAGATTGCTCGTCGTTATAGCCCGCTATTACCTGAATTTCCTCAACCCAGTAATTTCCCGCTTCTTTGGGAAATACGAAGCGGATATTTTTAGCCTTGATATATTCGAGAAGGAGGAGCGTATAGGTAACGTTTCTTCCCTCCTTCGGCGCATACATTCTGCCGAGGAAGACGTATTTACCGCCGTTTTCTGCATAAGCGTCGATATATGCGGGAAGATCTACGTTTATACCGCCTCCGCAGGTATATACCTTAAGCGCGCAGATATTATCGTAGCTTTTTTCGAGATCAAGAGTTATTTCGGGTGATTTTTCGCCGTCCGACACGATACCGAGCCAAGAGGGATCGCTGAAATATCTTCCGGTACGCTCGCCGTCGGTAAGCAGGTTTACGTCGGTCTTCGGAGCGCGCTCGTCGAACTTACAGTTATTTACAACGTATTTTTTGCCAACGGTGAGCACCTTTGTATCGACGGGATCGACGATAACGCCGGTAGAAAGCGCTTTCCACGCGGTTCTATCCATATCCTCCGCCGCATAGGCAATAGCCGCCTTGTCCTCGACGGGCTTGGGCGGAACGTCGGCATAGACCTCTATTTCGTCGATAAAATAGAACACGCCGCTGCCCTTGAAGAACTGGACTCTGACGTAGCGGTAATCCGAGGGGGTATCGAAGGTGATCTCGACCTCGCTTACCGTCTGATCGCCGGTTTCCTTAAAGGGCTTTGAGCCAAGCGTTGTGAACTTTTTACCGTCCGTAGAGACTGAAAATCTCGCGTTTGCGGCAAGTGCAACGCCGTCGGTGTGCATTTCAACCGAGCGGGCAACTATTTTGGTAAGGCGCTTGCCGTCCTCCTCGCCGAGATCTATCTGAATTACAGTATTCGAGGTATAACCAACCATTCGGCTATCGTTATAGTGTGCGCCCTCGTTGGGTGTCTTTTCACCGTCGGTGAGCTGCTGATTATACTTATCGGGATAAGTTTCGTTTGTTTTTGCGCTCGAGGTATAGGGTTTACCGTAGCTTACAAGCGTTTCATAGGTACCGTCCTGCGCCTCGTTCTTACTTTCTTCTTGCTGAGAGGATTGCTCGGGCAGCGTTTCTCCGCATGCGGACAGAAGCATTACTCCCGCAAGCAGCAATAACAGCCATTTTTTCATATACTCGATTCCTTTCACAAAGTATTTGATTTATTTTAGCATATATACGCCTATTTTGCAAGTTAATTATATAAACGCTGAAAAATCTATTGCAATTATTAATTTAATATGTTACAATAACAAAAATCTATCGTTTGAGGCGGATTATGACCTTTGAAGAAAGAAAAGCGCAGGTTAAGTCTTATCTCGGAAAGCTCGTCGATATTAAAATCGACAGACCTGTCGGCTATATTCACCACAAGGAAAAATACGATCTCGTCTACCCTATCAATTACGGCTACGTCCCCGAGGTTTTCGGCGGCGACGGCGAAGAGCTTGACGTTTACGTGCTCGGAATTGACGTTCCCGTCGATGAATGCAGGGTGCGGATAATCGGCATCGCGCACCGCGAAAACGATATCGAGGACAAGCTTATCGGCGCACCCGAAGGGTTTTCCTTTTCCGCCGAGGAGATAGCGAAGGCTATCGACTTTCAGGAAAGATACTATAATACCCATATCGAAATTTGACATATCATATATTACGACTATTCCGAACAAAGAGGTTATTTGAAATGAAAAAGACTTTGATTTTTAACGGTTCCCCCAGATTGCGCGGCGACTCCGCAAGCATTATCAGCGCTATCGTACCCAAGCTCGAGGGAGAATACAAGATCGTTAACACCGCAAACTGCAAGATCGCACCCTGTATCGACTGCCGTTACTGCTGGGAAAACGAGGGCTGTGCCTTCATCGACGGTATGCAGAGCGTTTATAATTATATTCAGGAATGTGATAACATTCTTATCGCTTCTCCCGTTTATTTTTCCGAGCTTACCTGCCAGATGCTTTCTGTCGGTAGCCGTTTGCAGACCTATTTCTGCGCAAGATACTTCAGAAATGAATTCCCGATCGAAAAGACCAAAAAGGGAGCAGTTGTGCTTGTTAGCGGCGGCGATGCCGATAATCAGCGCGCATATTCGACTGCCTGCGGATTGCTCAACACCATGAACTGCGAGGATATTCTTCCCCTTATCGAGTTCAACAACACCAACAGCATCCGTGCTACCGAGCGCACCAACTTCGATGCAACGCTCGATACGGTCGTTAATTTCTTCAACAAAGACTGAATACAAAAAATCGGAGAAGCAATTGCTTCTCCGATTTTTATTTTATAAATCGTTGTTGATTCCGACTGTCGCGAGATAAGCGTTTTTATAAGAGGGGTCGTTGCTGACCTCGTTTATTACCTTTATCTCGTCGGGGATCTGTACGCTGTTGCTCGGATTGAGCTCGATCTTCATCAACGCCTTATCCTTCCAGAACGGATAGACGTCTATTTCGAAATACTGAGTTCCGTATGTAAGGCAATAGCGGTTTTTGCGTATCTGGCGTTTGCTCGTGTCCGCCTCCATAAGAAGCTCGAGATATTCGTCCTTCGAAATTCTCGTTTCGGTTTCGGATTTTTCCGAGCCGATTTTTTTTACGTTTTTGAAATAGACGTAATTGCCCTTGCTTCCGCGCTGACGAAGTCTTGTTTCGGTGATACCGTCGGATTTAAGATAGGTCTGTATTATCTCGACACGCTCGCAGTTCGGTATAGACTCAAGCCATTCGGTATCGGGATATTCGATAAGATATCTGTGCTCGACGGTTTCGATTGCGGGTGCCTTCAGGAAGGATGCGATTTCTTCGATAAGACGGTTCATCTTCTGCTCGAAATCATCGCAATTTTCTATTACTCGGAAATGAGGATGGCCCGTCCACGCAGAGATAAGCCTATCATCGAGCGCACATGCCTCTTCGACGGTTTCGGTGCGCGCCGAATTATTCTCGGTGGTATAGAATTTTCCGCCGCTCTTTGCGGCGGTAACGAGGTGAAAGACCGCATCGTAGGAATCGCGGAGCTCCACTTCGTTTTTGCCCAGCTCGTTTACCATCCAATAAAAATCATCGAGAGACATATACGCCTTGTTGTCAAGCGCGCCTCTGTCGCAAACGATAAGGATCTTATCGTTCGGCATAGTGCCCGCCGCTTCCTCGAATATGCTTTCTTTTTTTAATTGCAGTTCAAGCTGGCATTTTTGGTATTCCTTAACTGTGCCGCAGGTCCAAGGTGCAACGCCGCCGGTTATAAGCTCGGTTGCCGTTTCGGGCACGAAAAGCACGGTATAGCCAAGCTTTGCAAATTCGCGTCCGATACGGCTTGTCGCAGAGGATTTACCGGCACACGGGCCGCCTGTTATGACGATTTTGGATATCTGCATTTCGGTTTCCTCGTAATCGAATTATTTTTTACTCAGCAAAGAGCTTCCATTTCGTCGATAAGCTCGCCGAAGAGCGAAAGTGCCGCATTTACGGGATCGGGAGTAGACATATCCACGCCCGCGATCTTAAGAAGCGAGATAGGATCGGTGCTGCAGCCGCCCGAAAGGAACTTTTTGTAATCATCAACAGCAGGCTTGCCCTCTTCGAGTATTCTCGAAGCGATAGCGCAAGCAGCAGAGAAGCCGGTTGCATACTGGAATACGTAATAGTTATAGAAGAAATGAGGAATTCTCGCCCATTCGAGCGCGATGCCGTCATCGGAAATCATATCGGGACCGAAGTAGAGCTTATTGAGCTCGTGATATTTTTCAGAAAGCGCGTCCGCGGTAAGAGTCTGACCGTTTTCGCTCATCTGTCCCATCAAAAGCTCGAATTCAGCAAACATAGTCTGGCGGTAAACCGTGCCCTTGAACTGATCGAGGAAATGGTTGATAAGATATGCGCGTTCCTTTTTATCGGTGGTTTTTGCGAGAAGGTGGCGCATAAGAAGAATTTCGTTACAGGTCGAAGCAACCTCTGCTACGAAGATAACGTAGTCGCTGGTGCAGACGGGCTGATATTTGGTGGAATGGTAGCTGTGAAGCGCGTGGCCCATTTCGTGAGCAAGGGTGAACATACTGTCGAGGTTATCGTGGTGGTTAAGAAGCACGTAGGGGTGAGGACGGCTGTTGCTCGAGGAGTATGCACCGCCGCGCTTGCCTTCGTTTTCATAAACGTCGATCCAACGGTTATCGAAGCCTTCCTTAAGAAGCTCGATATAATCCTCGCCGAGAACCGAAAGTGCTTCGAGAATGGTTTCCTTTGCTTCGGAATAAGAAATTTCGGAAGCGGCATCGGCAACGATCGGGGTGTAAACGTCGTACATGTGAAGCTCGTCTACGCCCAAAAGCTTTTTGCGGAGCGCAACGTAGCGGTACATTTTATCCATATTGTCGTGAACCGCTTTTATAAGGTTGTGATAAACCTCAACAGGCACTTCGGTACGGTCGAGCGATGCCTCGAGGGTAGAGCCGTATTTGCGTGCGGTCGAGAAAAAGCGGAGCTGCTTGAACTGTGCATCGAGGGTAGCGGCGATAGTGTTTTTGAATTCGCCGAGTCTGTTATAATAAGCCTCGAAGGTGTTTTTGCGGAGTATAGGATCTGCGCTTTCGAGAAGCGGAACAAAGGTGCCGCCGGTAAGCTGATGCTCGTTGCCTTCGCCGTCAACAACAGACGGGAAGCGCATATCTGCATTGCGGAGGATAGAGCCGATATTATCGGGTGCATCGGCTATTTCACCTGCGTTTGCGAGAATCATTTCACATTCGGGAGTAAGCACGTGCGCGGCTCTGCGGCGGATTCGCTCGATAGGACGGCGGTAGGTTTCAAGCTCGGGCTCTGCTTTGAAGAACTTTTCGAGAGTTTCCTCGGGGATAGCCATAATTTCGGGGGTAGCAAAGGAAGCCGCGCCCGCGATAGCAACGTAGGTGCTCATTGCCTTACCGCGAAGGTCTTGGTAATAGCCGTTTGCGGTATCCTCGTCGCCCTTACAGCTCGCATAGCCGTAAAGAGGGGTGAGTCTGAGCTCAATTTCGTCCTCTAATTTAAAATAATCAAGCAAATTCTTTGCACTTTCGCCCAATTTGCCTTGAAATTCCGCTATTTTTGCGGGGAGCGCCTTTAATGCCTCGTATTCGGCAAGCCAAGCGTCGTCGCTTTCGAACATATCCGCAAGATTCCAGGTGTTTTCAACAGGAACTTCGCTTCTTTTAAGAATCTTATTTGCCATTTTATTAACTCCTTTTGTTTTATCGTAGCTTTGCTACAAATTGTAGCACAATTTTCTCTGTTTGTAAAGTGGTTACATATCGGTGCTTAATCGGTTTATCTCGCGACGTTTTATTCTCCTCTTAAACGCTTAGCTGCCTCCTCGCGCTGCTTGCTTATGCTTTCCCACGAGGGAAGCTTGGCGGAGCGCTCGACAAGGTCGGCGAGATGTGTGGGAATATCTATTCCCTGAGGACAGATATTTACGCAGCTTTGACAGCCGATACAGGATTTGGGCTGACGCGATTCCTCTATCGCATCGATACGCATTGTGATATTCGTTGTGGGCGCTATACGCATTTCGTTATAAAATTCGAGCATTTGGGGGATATTTATTCCCTGCGGACAGCCCGCAACGCAATAACCGCAGGCAGTACAGGGCACAGAATTCTTCATTCCCTCCGCTATTTCGAAAATAACCTTTTTTTCTTCTGCATTAAGCGGCTTTTCTTCGGAGAAGGTTTTGATATTATCGCAAAGCTGGGACATATTCGACATACCGCTCAATATCATTTTAACGCCCTGAATATCCTGCAGGAAGCGGAACGCGAACGCGGCAACCGATTCCTCGGGGCGCAGAGCCTTGAGCCTTGCGGTGTCTTTTTCGTTCAGATTGGCAAGCTTGCCGCCGCGAACCGGCTCCATTACCCAAACGGGTATATTATAGCTTGCAAGAAGCTCGCATTTTTGCTTTGCGTTTTGCAGAGTCCAATCGAGATAATTGAGCTGTATCTGGCAAAATTCCATATCGCCCGCATATTCATCAAGAAAGCTCTTCATCGTTTCGATACTGCCGTGAGTGGAAAAGCCCAAGTGCTTTATTCTGCCGTTTTTCTTCTGCTCGCGGAAATATTCGATTATCCCCCAGCGTTCGTCGCGGTATGTATTTATCGAATTTTCATAAACGTTGTGAAGCAGGTAAAAATCGAAATACTCCACGCCGCACTTTTTGAGCTGATCCTCAAAAACGGTTGCGGGATCATAGCTCGAGGAAATCTGATGTCCGGGGAACTTGTCGGCAAGATAAAAGCTTTCCCGCGGATATTTCTTGAGTATCTTCCCTATCACAAGCTCGCTTTCGCCGTTGTGGTAGGGGTATGCCGTATCGAAATAATTCACACCGTTTTCGATCGCAAAAGCAACCATTTTTTCGGTAAGCGCTTCGTCTATTTTGCCGTTTTCGAGCGTCGGAAAGCGCATACAGCCCATTCCGAGCAGTG
>JAGBWF010000151.1 GCA_017629895.1 Clostridia bacterium | reverse complement strand
TCCCCGTAATCATTCCTAAACCATACCGCGTCAAGCGAGGCACATATAGATTTCACAGGGGACACCGCGGCGCTTTGCGTAGTCGATAGTGAAGCGCGTGCCAGCGGAGGAGCCGTCCCATATCGCGATAACGAGGTCAACGCTGTCTACTATCATCTTGTTGCGGATAAGCGGCGCGCTCTTGCCGTAGCGCTGGTATTCAGGCTTAAAGATAAGCTTTTCGATACCGTGCTCATCGGCATATTTTTCGGCGAGTAAATCAACGCCTGCCGCACCGCCCGAAACGATAAGGGTTGTATCGGGAGGCACGTGCCTTTTAATATCGTAATCGGTTATCCCGCGTGAGCCGACGATTGCAATTCTCATAATTCAAACACCTCGTTGATATTATAAATGGCGGTATCGTTTTTGTCAACGGCTATCGGCACATAAAATGTAAATCCGTCATAATGACACTTGATTTCGTATTCGGATTTTGCTATAATCGGGTTAAAAGAAGAAAAAAGGGTGAAAAAGCTTGAAATATATCGTAATGCTCGGCGACGGTATGGCAGACCTTCCGATAGCCGAGATAGGAAAAAAGACACCGCTCGAGGTTGCGAATAAGCCGAATATGGATATGCTTGCGAGCAGGGGTATAAACGGCATAGTCGAAACCGTGCCCGAGGGAATGGTGCCCGAAAGCGACACCGCGAACCTTGCGGTTATGGGCTACGATCCGCGCGTGTACAGTAAGGGCCGCTCACCGCTCGAGGCGGCGAGTATGGGTATAAGCATGGCGGATGATGAAACCGCTATCCGCGCAAACCTCGTAACGCTATGCGGGGAAGGGGAATACGAAAGCCTTCGTATGCTCGACCACTCCTCCGACGAGATTCCGACCGAGGAGGCACGCGTGCTTATCGAGGACCTTCAGGCGCATTTCGGTAACGATATTTTGCATTTTTATTGCGGAATTTCGTACAGACATTGCCTTATCTGGAAAAATTGCCCCGATTTCACCGATTTTTCACGCCCTCACGATATTATCGGCAGAACGATTGCCGATTACCTCCCGAAAAACGAATCCTCCCGCCCGATGCTCGAGCTTATGAAGGTATCGTACGAATTTCTCAATAACCATCCGCTCAATATAGACCGTGCCGCGCGCGGTCTGAAAAAGGCGAACAGTATATGGCTCTGGAGCCCCGGCAAAAAGCCCTCGCTCCCCGATTTCAAGGAAAAGACAGGCTTGCAGGCTTCGGTCGTCTGCGCGGTCGATCTTATAAAAGGTATCGGATTTTGCGCGGGTATGAGCGTGCCGAGCGTTAGGGGCGCAACAGGCGCTATCGAAACCGATTATGCCGCCAAGCGCGATGCCGCTATAAACGAGCTCGAAAACGGCGCGGATTTCGTTTATATCCACGTCGAAGCACCCGATGAAGCGGGCCATCAGGGCAAGGTAAGAGAAAAAATAAAGGCTATCGAAAAAATCGACAGCGATATACTTTCGGGCTTGATTTCGTATCTGAAAAATCGCGGCGAGCGATACAGAATACTGCTGCTTCCCGACCACCCCACGCCGATAAGCGCAAGAACGCATATCCGCGCCGCAGTACCGTTTGTGATATACGATTCAGGTATGGAGCGCGATAGCGGAATAAGCGTTTATTGCGAGCATACCGCCGCCGAGACCGGCTTGTATCTCGAGCGCGGAGAAATGCTTTTGGAAAAACTTTTAGGAGATTGAATATGAAGCTTAAACCTCTTTCCTCCGAGGGCTACGTTACCCCCAAGGACTATTCCGCGTATATTAAATTCAATATGCTCAAGGGCAGATACTATCGTATAAAGGTTATCGCGATAAGATTTGTTCTCGCCGTCGCGGCACTAACGCTTCTCTGGCTCGGATTCGTTTATCAGAATAAGGCTATGTGGATAGCGGCAGGCTCGATACTGCTCTGCTTTTTGATGTTTTTCTATACGATAAATACCAACGTAAAGCGTATCTGCAATAAATCCGCGAAGGTCATCCGTGCGAAGCAAAGGGTGCAGTTCGGTAAGAACGGATTCGTTTTCGAGCTCCTTTTCCAAAACGAAGAGGAAAACGAATATAACGAAATCTTCTACGACGAGGTCGAAACCGTCTACCTCGCCCCCAACGCGATGTATATCTATATTGAAAAACGCTCGGTGATCGTCGTCCCCAAGCGTAATATCAATATTTCTCCTATCGAGGCACGCGCCTTTCTCGAAAAATTCGTGCCTGCTCAGAAGCTCGTTGTCTGCGTCTGACAATATTCGATAAGCGAATCGATAAGCGAGGTTTCGTCCCCGCGTGCGATAATGCCGAGCCTGCGCTTTTCTGCGGCGATAAGCTGACGCTTGCAATACGCCGAAAATTCGGGCGATTGTGCACGCTCTCTGCCGAGATAAAGGTCGATATATCCGTATTCGGTGCGAACGCCCGTGAATTTGACCTGCATAACGGTATAGGGCTTGCCCGCGTCGATAACGAAACGCTCGGTGAATATCTCGTAGCCGCTGTCCCATAAAAATCTGCGGAGCTCCTCCTGCGCCGACATGGGCTGGAGAACGAGAAGCGCACTCTTGCACGCCTTGCTTTCGCCGACGATCCGTGCGATAAGCTCGCCGCCCATACCGCAGACTGCGGCACTCGTTATACGAAAAGAGTCGATGGCTTTAAATCCGTCGGAAAGATAAAAATCTATTTTAACGCCATGAAGCGCGGCGTTTTCGCGGCCCTTCAGAAGCGGCTGCTCGTTGATATCCGCGGCGATAGCCTGCGAAGCGATGCCGCGCTTTAAAGCCTCTATGGCGAGAAAAGCGTGGTCGCTTCCGATATCCGCAAAAAGCGTGTTGTTCTCGCATTTTAAAAGCGACAGCGCCGCTTCAAGCCTTGTTCCGATGTAGCTCATATATGTAACCCCCGAGTGCAAAACGGGGGACGCCCCCGTTTAACAGCACTTGTCCTCGCTCGTCAAAGCCTTTTTTGCCTTGCAGGTAAGCCCCTCCGCACATCTGCAATGGGTAACCAGAATCTTCGCCGCGGTGAGCCCGATAAGCGCACCGAGCGCCGCCATACCGATGCAGGTGCAGGCCTTGCTTGAAGCGATTGCCTTGTTAAAATTCATCATTTTTTATCACCTCGGCATTATTATGCACCGATGTGTTAAAGTTATACTAACATATAATGCGCTTTCTTTCAACTCTTTTCTTGCCAAAATTATTATAATTTTAGCGAAACATATTGACAAACAGCCATTTCAAATATATAATGGATAGTGCGCTTTTATGCGTATTTCTTTGCGCGCGTTTTGCGAAAGGGACAAACAATGCTTGATCTTAAAAAACTTCTCGACGGAAGCTTAAAAAGTATAGATTTCTCGCTTTCGCTTTCGGATTGCTCGTTTATCGATGATTCGGTTTCGGGAAATGCGAACGCGTTCGGAACTATTACAAACCATTCGGGTCTGATACTGCTTTCGGGCAGCGTCGAGCCGAGCCTTTCGGTCGTGTGCGCCCGTTGCGGCAGGGAATATTCCTATAATACCCCGATCGCGTTGAACGCAAAGATAACCGATAAGCTCGCCAACGAGGACGAGGACGAGTTTGTTTTAATGCAGGATTTCGCGATCGATATCGATGAAATCGTGCGCACCGCGCTTATATTGGAGCTTCCGACACGCTATCTTTGCAGTGATGATTGCAAGGGACTCTGCTCCAAATGCGGCGCAAACCTCAACGAAAAATCTTGTAAGTGCGATCAAACCGAGCGCGATTCGCGTTGGGACGTGCTTAAGGATTATTTCGATTAAACCTGTAAAAAAAGAAAAATATAACTTCTATCAAGGAGGATAAAGACGATGGCAGTACCCAAGAGAAAAGTATCCAAGGCAAGAAGAGATAAGAGAAGATCTTCCGTTTGGAAGCTCGACCTTCCCGGAATGACCAAGTGCCCCAAGTGCGGTGAATATATCCTTTCTCACCGTGTTTGCAAGAGCTGCGGTAGCTACGGCGGAAAAGTTGTTCTTCAGGTTAAGGATAAGGACTAAGCGAATTAGCGTGTTGCGGTGCAACACGCTTTTTTGTAATTAAGCGAGCAAAAACGGAGGAATTAATGGTAACCGTAATTTCCGTATGCAAAAAATCG
>JAGBWF010000150.1 GCA_017629895.1 Clostridia bacterium | reverse complement strand
AGATAGCTTTTATATTTTCGGTCGGTTTCGGTTATGGCGCTTTCGTCGCGTTCGAAAAACAAAGCAATGATTTCCTCGTCGGAAAGCATTAAGCCGTTGCGTTGTTCCATAGTAACCTCCTTTTTGAATCGAATGGCCATTCATCTATATAGACGGCAAAAAATCGAAAAGCTGTAACGTATTTTTATTTTAACATAAATTTTTTCAATTTTAAACAGTTAATTGCTTTCTGCATAAAATAATAGAGTATTGCCAAAGAATAATAACGGGGTGAGCTTATGGAATTTTTTGCAGGTGCAAATACCGTAAACGGCTTTGTATCCTTGTTCGACGAATGCTTTCGTACTCTCAAAACGCTTTATATTTTAAAGGGCTCGAGCGGTTGCGGAAAATCTACTCTTATGCGCCGTATTGCAGGCAGGGCACAGCGAGAGGGATTGGAATACCATATCATACGCTGTTCGGCAGATCCCGACAGCCTCGACGGAGTTATTCTGCCCTCGCTTTCGGTTGCGGTTGCCGACGGGACGGCTCCGCATACGCTCGACGCGAAATATCCCTGCGTGCGAGAACGGCTGATAAACCTCGGCGAATTTTGGGACGAAGCGAAAATAATGCCGCACCGTGAAAAAATAATGCTTCTTGCCGACAAAAAGCGCGAACGCTACGAAAACGCGTATCAAGCGCTTGCGGGGTATAAATCGGCGCGAGACAGCGAGGAGGCGATAACCCTTTCGGCTGTCGATCGCAAAAAGGCAAACGAGCTCGCGCTTTCGCTTGCCGAAAGGTCGGGCGGCGAAAAGGGAGAGATAAAAACGCTTTTGACGAGCGCGTTCACTCAAAGCGGTATAAAAACGCTCGAAACGTTCGGGAATATTAACCGTGTTTACCGCGTAAAAGGGAAAAATTCGCATTATATCGCAAGCAGGCTTGCTCTTGCCGCATCGGAGCTCGGGCTCGGTGCTTATATCTGCCCGAGTCCGCTCGATACGGCGCGTATAGAGTCGGTGTATTTCGAAGCGAGCGGAAATCTCTTCACTCTGCTCGACACGCCGCCCTGCAAAAGCTATGCGGAGGAGATAAATATTTCTTCGGCGCGGTTCACCGATAATATGCGGCTTGCCGAATCGCGAAATCGTCAAAGACTTTTTGTAAAGCTCGGCGACGAGCTGATAAAAGAGGCGCAAGCCGAGCTTGCCGAGGCGAGACGACTTCATTCGGAGCTTGAATCGCTCTATATTCCCGCGATGGATTTCAAAAGGCTCGATGAATATACGTTAAAGCTGTCGGATTCGGTTTTTTCGAATAAATAGCCCGATTTTTCCATATATATCTATCGAAAGGATGGTTTTATATATGGAGAACAGTCAAAAAAGAAGAATCTCTCAAAGCAGAAACCTTTTTATCGAATCGCTCGTCTCGGGCGGGGTAGGGCTTGGAAGCATTATCGTGCTTTTGCTTTTGCTTCCGTTGGTGCTGCTTACGCTCGGAGACCCGAATGGGCTTGTCTTTGCCGCGGTGTGCTTCGTATCCTTTGTCGGCGGCGCGGCTTGCGGCGTTACAGCCTTTTGCAGATATGCCGAAAGCTCGATGCTTGCATCGCTTATCGGTGCGGGAATTATGCTTTTGCCGATACTTGCCGTTTCGCTTTTTGTCGGGGGAGGGTTCGATTTTATTTCTTTTGCGGTAGTTGTTGCGATTGTTTTTGCTTCTTCCTTCGGGGCTTCGTTTGCCTTGTGCAGAATAAACGGAAGCAAAAGACGCAGTATGAAAAGAGCAATGAAGCGCAGATAAATTACACCCTTGATTTTTGCTCTCGGCTATGGTAAGATAGCTATATGAATTATGAAAGGGGTGTGCGCTGTGCGGCTGCAGGAATCGGGAGAAATGTATCTCGAAACCATATATATGCTTTCCAAGGAAAGAGCGATAGTCCGTGCTATCGATATTTGCGAGCATCGCGGCGTTTCGAAGCCCTCTGTTTCGCGTGCCGTCGGTATACTGAAAAACGGCGGATATATCGAATGCGGCGAGGACGGCGGACTAACACTTACTGCGCTCGGGCTTGAGGTTGCCGAAAAAATGTATGAGCGCCACACGGTTTTAACCGACTATCTTATCTCGCTCGGGGTGGATAAGGAAACCGCTACCGAGGACGCCTGCAAGATCGAGCACGTTATCAGCGCGGCGACCTTCGAGGCTATAAAAAATAATTTGAAATAATTTCCGGAATCAAGGCGTATTCTCGGCTTCTGCCGAAAATGCGTCTTTTGTTTTTTTTGCGCAATTTTTTATTCCGAAAAAACGGTGCATTTTTTACCTTGCATATAATAACTGCGAGCTGAGCAAATTAATCGTGGTGCGAAATGAAAATCAAAGGATGTGTTGCATTAAAAATGAATGGCAGAAAAGGAAAAAGGATAATTGCGGCGTTCGTTTCGGTATTGCTCGTTTTCTCGCTTGCAGGCGTTTTTGCGGTGAGCGCAGAGGTTTCCGACACCGATACTCTTATCCCCGGCGGAATGGCGTTCGGAGTGAAATTTTTCACCGAGGGCGCGATAGTTTTGGGAACGACGGGTGTCGAAACGGCATCGGGAATTATATCTCCGGCAAAGGATGCGGGTATCAGAGCGGGCGATATAATCGTGCGTGCGGGCGGCAAGGAGTTCGAAAACGCAAACGAGCTTATCTCGATGATATCGGGAAGCGGCGGTAAGCCTATCGCCATCGCGTATCTGCGCGACGGTGTAGAGGGAAGCGCAACGGTAACCCCCGCGCGTGATGCCGAAAACGGCTGTTACCGTATAGGCGTGCTTGTGCGCGATTCGACCGCGGGTATCGGCACCGTTACCTTTATCGATCCGAAAACGCTTGATTTCGGCGGTCTGGGGCACGGGATATACGATAACGAAACGGCAACTCTGCTTCCGCTCTCAAGCGGGGCGGTGGTCGAAGTCGAAATAACCGACGTCGTCAGGAGCGAGCGTAATGCGCCGGGCGAGCTCAAGGGCAGCTTCGGCAAAAGGCTTGTAGGCGAGCTTTGGGAGAATAGCGAGCAGGGCGTTTTCGGGCGGCTTTTAAGACTGCCCGAAACCGAATACGGCGCCATCCCCGTCGCCAAGCGCGGCGAAGTAAAAGAGGGCAGGGCGAAGGTCCTCACAACGCTTTCGAACGAGGGCATCGGCGAATACGAGATCGAGATAGAGCATATCTATTCGGGCTCGGGGAGCGTAAAGAATTTTTTGATAAAGGTTACCGACGAAAGACTTTTATCGAAAACTGGAGGTATCGTGCAGGGGATGAGCGGCAGTCCGATAATTCAGAACGGTAAGCTTGTCGGCGCGGTTACCCACGTTCTCGTTGACGACCCCACGAGAGGCTACGGCATATTTATCGGCAATATGCTCGATTCGGCATTCGATGCGTCTGCAGCGCAGGAGAGTAATCTGATCGCGGCATAAAGACCGATACTGCTTTCGGGGCATACTTCTAAGGTGTGCCCCGAAAGCGTTCGTTTCTTTTGGCTTTAAAACGGTATTGCGTTCGCCGCGATGCCGTTTTTGCTTTTTTGGGCGAAAAAAATTCGACGAAAGACACCTAGGCGCGACACGGTACGACGCTTTTTTGCAAAAGCCGAAAAGCGACAATGCGATTTAAAATTCGACATTATTTTCAGGGAAGTCTGTCGAAATAGGCTAAAATGCCCCGAAATGTAGAGAAAATCGCAAAAATCGGTCGTACGATTCTTTGGCAAAGCGGCGTTTTTTTAGTCGTAATCTATTGCTTACGGTTGGAAATTTATGGTAAAATACCCTCACAGAAAATAAAAACACAAGGAGCTACGTTATTATGGAAAAACCGAGGGTACTCGTTGTCGATTCGAGTGCGGAATTCAGAAAAGAATGTGCATCGAATCTCAGACGTATGGAGATAGAGGTGGTCGCGGAGGCGTCTGACGGACAGGAGGCTTTTGCAAAAATGGCGCGAACAAAGCCGAACGTCGTTATAGCCGACCTTTATTTAAGCAAAATGGATGGAGTTACGCTGATACGCGATGCGAAAAAGCAGATGCCGAACGATTTTCCCGCGTTTATTATGCTTGCCTCCTTCAACAGCCAGAATCTTTTCGAGGAATGCTGTGAGGCGGGAGCCGCATATTGTATGCTGAAGCCGGTTGATTTTACCGCGCTTGCCGACAGAGTAAAGCGTCTTGCCGACAAAACCCGCCGCCGTATTCCCGCAAAGGTTCCCAACCGAGAGGAAAGCGATCTCGAGGCGCAGGTAACGAAGATTATACATCAGATAGGAGTGCCTGCTCATATCAAGGGCTATCAGTATCTCCGCACGGCGATAATTATGGCGATAAAGGATACCGAGGTTATAAATTCGGTTACAAAGATATTATATCCCACCGTGGCGAAGCAATACGGCACGACAAGCTCACGCGTCGAGCGTGCTATCCGCCATGCGATAGAGGTTGCGTGGGACAGAGGCGATCTCGATATTCTGAACGCATTTTTCGGCTATACTGTCCAGAATTCGCGCGGGAAGCCTACAAATTCGGAATTTATTGCAATGATCGCCGATAATTTGCGTCTTAAAAACAAGACTCTCGTTACGGTCTGATAACAAAAAAGGGTGCGTATGCAGTACCTTGCGCAAGTAAGGCTGTAAACGCATTCTTTTTTTATCGTCCGCTGAGCCGCAATATATTTGTATTTGATGAAAAAAATCGTCAAAACCTATTGACAAATCAGGCTTCTTGTGTTAAACTACCACTTGCCGCATGTATGGGGTCTTTTAAGTTGCGTAAACGCACACCCTCTAAGCAGCGAGTCTTACGAAAGGAATTGGTGCTTACAAATGTTTGCAATCGTGGAAACAGGCGGAAAGCAGTACAAGGTTAGCGAAGGCGATATCATCTTTGTTGAAAAGCTCGGTATCGAAGAAGGCGCTACCTACACCTTCGAAAAGGTTCTTGCTATCGCCGATGAAAACGGCTTTGTTGCAGGTACTCCTACCGTAGCAGCTACCGTTACCGCAAGCGTCGTTAAGAACGGCAAGGGCAAGAAGATTCACGTAATCAAGTACAAGCCCAAGAAGGATTCCAAGAAGCACATCGGCCACAGACAGCCCTATACCAAGCTTCAGATCCTCAGCATCTCGAAATAAGAGATGATTACCGCTTCGTTTGTTAAATCGAACGGAAAATTTTGCAGTTTCCGCATTCACGGTCATTCGGGTTATGCAGAATCGGGAAGCGATATCGTTTGTGCCGCCGTCAGTGCGATGGCGATGCTCACGGTGAACAATATTACCGAATCATTCGGTCTCCCCGCCAAAATCGTTGCCGACGAAGAAGGTCCGGTTATCGATTTCAAATTGCAGAATGAAGATGAACGTGCTTGCGCATTAATCGCTGGGCTGTGGCGAGAATTGTCCGCCCTTGCGAACGATTACCCGAAGAATATTCGTGTAACCGTGAAATAATTTTATCGAAAGGAGCTCATACCATGCTCAGATTGTCTATTCAGTTCTTTGCACATAAAAAAGGTGTCGGTTCTACCAAGAACGGTCGTGACAGTGAGTCGAAGCGTCTCGGTGTCAAGAGACAGGACGGTCAGTTTGTAACTGCCGGCAACATCCTTCTCCGTCAGAGAGGCACCAAGATCCATCCCGGCAACAACGTCGGCCGTGGCTCCGATGACACCCTTTTCGCCCTCATCGACGGTAAGGTTAAATTCGAACCGATGGCAGGCGGAAGAAAGAAAGTCAGCGTTTACGCTGTTAACGCAGATTAGTTTGTCATAAAAAAGAGCAGTCGGGGTTTTTATCCTGACTACTCTTTTTCTTTTTTGTTTTGAAAACAATTAACGAAAAATCTCATAAGGAGGTTTTCAGTATGTTTATAGATAAGGTTACAATTTATATCAAGGCGGGCGACGGCGGCAACGGCTGTGTTTCCTTCCGCCGCGAAAAATACGTCGCAAAGGGCGGTCCCGACGGCGGCGACGGCGGCAGAGGCGGCAACGTCGTTTTCGTTGTGGCAGAGGGCGAAAATACCCTGCTCAATTTTAAATACCGCCGTAAATTCGTGGCGGCAAACGGCGGCGACGGTATGGCGAAGAAGTTCTACGGCAAATCTGCCGAGGACCTTATAATCCCCGTACCCCGCGGAACGATACTGCGCGATCCCGAAAGCGGACTCGTTATTCACGATATGTCCGACGGAGAGCCCTATATCGCGGCGAAGGGCGGCAGAGGCGGCTGGGGTAACACCCATTTCGCAACACCTACCCGTCAGGTGCCCCGTTTTGCAAAAAGCGGCACAAAGGGCGCCGAGCGCAATATAACGCTCGAGCTGAAGATGCTTGCGGACGTCGGCTTGGTCGGCTTCCCGAACGTCGGTAAATCGACGCTTCTTTCGGAGGTTACCGCCGCAAGACCGAAGATTGCCAACTACCATTTTACAACCCTTGCGCCCAATCTCGGCGTTGTAACCGTGTACGGCAAAAGCTTTGTAATGGCGGATATTCCCGGTCTTATAGAGGGCGCGTCCGACGGCTTGGGACTCGGACACGATTTCCTGCGCCATATCGACAGATGCCGTCTTATACTTCATATTTTCGATATTTCCGCAAGCGAGCGCGAGGATCCGCTCGAGGATATTATAAAGATCAATCAGGAGCTTGAAAAATACAGCCCCGAGCTTGCAACCCGTCCTCAGATACTCGTTGCAAACAAGATCGACCTCGGATACTCCGAAGAGCATCTCGAGCACGTCAAAAGATATGCCGAGGAAAACGGATGCGAGCTGTTTCTTATTTCGGGCGGTCTTTCCGAGGGCGTGCCCGAGCTTATGCAAGCCGTTTCGAAAAAGCTTCAGGAGCTTCCTCCCATCACCTATTACGAGGAGGAATACGTCGAGCTTCCGAAGGAAACCGATATGTCGGTACACGTCGAAATTATCGACGGTGTATTCGTTGTAACGGGCGAATGGCTTATAAGGCTCTGTAACGATATCAATTTCGACGATTACGAATCGCTTCAGTTCTTCCAGCGCGTGCTTCGCGATAAGGGCGTTATACAGGCGCTCGAGGACGCGGGCGTTCAGGAGGGCGATACCGTCAGCATCTACGATATCGAGTTCGACTTTATGTATTAATACGCTCTGTTTCTCCCGAAAACGCATTGCGCCCGATTGGATTTGCGAAAAAACGGCTATTCCTCGGTAAACACGCTTTCGATTATTTTATCGCAACCGTCCGGCGAATACTGCCAGCGCTCGATATGGTCTACGTTCGGGTAATCGTAATCGGGAACCGTGCTTTCGGCATCGCTGCAATCGATAATCGCAAGCTTTACCTTCATTCTGTCGGGAATAATGTTTTTTATAAAAACCGCGGCGCTCTGTCCGACCTGAACGTCGGGGCGTATCTCCGCAAGCCCTGCAAGGTTAGGGGCAAGCTCGATAAAAACGCCGTAATCCTCGATAGAGCGCACAATACCCGCGGCGGTCTGACCGGATGTGAACCTCGATGCGTTTTCCTCCCAGGTGCCGAGCAGCTCTCGGTGGGTAAGGGTTATTCTTCCGAACTCGTCCGCGGTGTTTTTCACAACCGCCTTTATGATCTGCCCGTTGCGAAATCTGTCGCGCGGGTGCGAAATCCGCGAAACCGACATACAGTCGATAGGAAGCAGGGAAATTATTCCGCATCCGATATCGCAAAACGCACCGAATGGGTCGAGGCGTGTGATACGCGCTTCAATAACGTCGCCCATATTTAGCTCGCTCACCATTTCGCGCATACAGTCTCGCTGCGCCTCCCTGCGTGAGCAGATAATAAAGGGCTCGTTTCTTTCGTTTCGTTCTATCCCGATTATTTTAAAGCAGATCGGCTTCCCGACGCGTGATATTATCGCTATATCCTTTTCGGGCAACCCGTTTGCCGTGTAAATACACTCGCTTCTCGGTATAATTCCGTCGAAATCGCCTATTTTTATATGCAGATGGCGGTCGTGGTCGCAAAGATAGCTTACCCCCTCCAGAATTATACCCGAATCCATAGCGGCTTCGAGGCTCTCAATGCTTTGTGTAAAGCGGCGGTTTCTTTCGCTTTT